>NZ_PVUE01000025.1 GCF_003003235.1 Antricoccus suffuscus | reverse complement strand
CTTGAGCACCTCGCCACCGAAATCATCGACCGCCTCGACCCCGACGGTGACGAACCCCGCGACGAGCAACGCGCCCGGCAACGCGCCCTGCACCTGCACGACTCCGGCGCCGTGACCGGGCAGGTCACCGCGGAACTGCTCGCGAAACTACGCGCCGTCCTCGACCCGCTCGCCGCGCCGCGACCGGCCGATGCGTCCGGGCGGGACGCCCGCAGCGCGGGGCAACGGATGCACGACGCGTTACTCGCGGCAGTCAACCGACTCCTCGACACCAACCGCAGCAGCAACAGCAGTCACGGCGGTAGCGATGGTGCTGGCACCGGCAACGCTGGCAGCAACGGCAACGGCGGCAGCACCAACAGCGACCGTGACGGCGGCACCGGCGGCAGCAACGGAAACGGCAGCACCAGCAACGGCGGCAGTAGCGGTGGTGCGCCGAGTGGCCGCGGCGGGACCCGCGGGACCGTGATCACCACCATCCGCCTCGAGGACCTCAAGGCCGGCTGCGGATACGCCACCAGCACGCATGGTGTCCGCGTCCCGGTGCGGGACCTACTCGCCGAAGCGGCGCACCTGCGGTTCCTGCCCGCGGTCCTGGACTCGAACGGTGTCGTGCTGTACCTCGGCCGGGCGCAACGGCTCGCGACCGCGAGCCAATACATCGCGCTGGTCGCGCGGGACGGCGGCTGCACCTTCCCCGGATGCCACACGCCACCGGAATGGTGCCAAATCCACCACGTCACCGCGTGGCGAGACGGCGGCCCGACCGACATCGACGACCTGACTCTCGCGTGTGGGTATCACCACCGTGAATACGAGGACCGCGGCTGGGAATCAGTCATGATCAGCGGACTACCGCACTGGCGCCCGCCGGCGTGGATCGACCCCGACCGCGTACCGGTCCTGCATCACCGCATCACCCTCAACAACAGACGCGAATAGACCCGCCACCGGCGTGGATCGACCCCGACCGCGTCCCGGTCCTGCATCACCGCATCACCCTCAACAACAGACGCGAATAGACCCGCCACCGGCAACGGAACTAGCGAGTACGAGAGTCCTCGATCCACCATGAGCGGTCGCTCTTGACCGTCAGCGGGTGTTGCGCTTGATACTCCAGTAGCCGACGACATCAGCGCAGCCGTTCGGCACTCGTCGTTGGCGGCGTACATAGCTGCGGACGTCGCGAGTTGCGCCGGCCTCGGCGCTCATCCAGACGTACGGCGTGCCCGGGTGCCATTCCAAAGCCTCGACGTACGGTGCGAGCTGGCTCGGCGCACTGCCGTGCTCGGGATGGACTAGCCAGTGCACGTCGACCTCCGCCGACGTCTGCACCACCTGCTGGTCTGCCACCGACTGGACCTCGAACACCGCGACGACCGTCTTGCCCGCGGGCATTTCTTCCAGTATCCGCAGCGCTGAGGGCAACCCGGTCATGTCCGCGACGATCAATTCCCAGTCGGTGGGTACGTCGGCGCCGTAGCGACCGTCGGCGCCGCTGACCGCGATCCGGTCGCCGGGCACCGCGGTCCGAGCCCACGCCGTGGCGACGCCGCCGTCGTGGTCGACGATGTCAACGGTCAACTCGGACAGGGCGGGATCGAACCGGCGTACCGAATACCAGCGGCCTTCGCGCGGTACGTCGTCCGGAAACGACCACCCCTTTCCTTGGCTGACTGGCAGGACAGCGGGCTCGCCTGCGGCAGTAGGAAAGAACAATCGGATCCATTCGTCGGCGATGCCACACGAGGTGAACTCGGCAAGGCCGGGGCCGCCGAAGACGACTCGCCGCATGTGCGGCGTGATCATCTCGTTGGTCAGAACATCTGCGAAGTATGTGGTCTCGGGTCGCTGCACGTGCGCAGTTTACTTGCACGAGCGATTCGGCACGGCACGGCAGGAGCGGACCGCCTGGCGCAGGTGACTCGGCGCCCTCAGCGCTCATCGATGCGTATTGACAGAAGTCGCACGATCGTGCGAGTCTACGCGGGTAAACAAGACCCCAAGTGATGCGGAGCGACCATTGGCGTCGGTTGGCAAGATGAAAGCGTGGATCAGCCACCTGGCGGGAGGCCCCGAGAGCCTTGCGCTCGAGGAGGTTTCAATTCCCGAGTGCGCGGCCGGCGATGTCCTCATTCGCGTCGAGGCCGTCGGTATCAACTTTCCCGACAGCCTCCTGATCCGCGACCTGTATCAGGTCAAACCGCCCCGCCCGTTTGTCCCCGGCAGTGAGTTCTGCGGTGTCGTCGAAGGCACCGGAAGTGCAGTAACCCGGTTCCGGGTGGGCGACGTTGTGAGCGGCACCTGTGGCTGGGGTGCAATGGCCGAGTACGTCGTCCAGTCACAGGACCGTTGCTTCCGAGTCCCGGACGGATTGCCGCGCGCCGAAGCGGCCACCTTCTTGTTTGCCTACGCGACGGCGTACCACGCACTCCACGATGTGGGCCACTTACGAGCTGGCGAAACACTCGCGGTACTAGGTGCAGCAGGTGGTGTCGGTACCGCCGCGATCGACGTAGCCGCGGCCCTCGGGGCGAACGTGATCGCCTGCGCGTCGAGTCAGTCAAAGCTCGACTTCGCACTGTCGTGCGGGGCGAGCGCAGGGCTCGTGTACGACGCAAACCTGCAGGATGGCGCTCAACAAAGGGGCCTTGCCGGACAACTTAAAGATCTCACTCCGGGTGGCATCAACGTCGTCGTCGACCCGGTTGGTGGGAGCTACACCGAACCCGTCTTGCGCAGCATCGCGCGCGGCGGTCGCCACCTCGTTATCGGCTTTACCGCAGGGATTCCGCGCGTGCCACTGAATATCGCACTGCTGAAGAGTTGCCAAATCCTCGGCGTGGACTGGCGGACGTTCATCCGGCAAGAACCCGACGCAAACGCGGCAAACGTCGAGGCCCTACTAGCAATGTGGCAAGCCGGGCAAATCGAGCCGAAGGTCACCGAGCGGTTCACGTTTGAGGATGCGCCGGCCGCGGTCGCAAGACTCGAGTCGCGGCGAGCTGTCGGAAAAATCGCTGTGAGTATGCGGGCTTGACGCGCCTCACCGCTTAGCACTAATCACCGTGAGAGGACATTAAGCATGGACCTAGAACTAACTGAAGACCAGCTCGACCTACAACGCCGGGCGCGAGAGTTCGTCGACACCGACGTGCTGCCGCACTACCGCAGCTGGCCGGTGACGGTGGCGGAATACAGCCCGGAACTCGTTGCAACATTGAAGGAGCGCCAAAAGGATCTTGGCCTTACCAACCTCATCGTCCCGAAGGAGTACGGCGGTCAGGGACTGGGAGCTATGGAGGACGCGCTCGTCCTTGCCGAGTTTTCAAGGTCCCCTCGTCGTATTCCAGGAACAATATTCGCGCCGTGGCCGGTGATGTACGACGCCGCGGATCCGATAAAGGAGAAATACCTCTATCCGGTGCTAGAAGGCAAGACCGGCTGGTCGATGTGCTTCACCGAACCCGGCGCGGGCTCAGACCTGGCGGGGATCAAGACGACCGCAGTTCGCAAGGGTGACCACTGGGTCATCAACGGACGCAAGATGTGGCGCACCGGGCATCAAGGTGCTTCGTACACCGCGGTGGCGGCGGTCACGGATGCCTCAAAGGGCGCCCGAGGGATCAGCATCTTTCTCGTCGATAACGACACTCCTGGATTCGAGAAGGCGCGTGACATCCCGGTCCTTTCTCGCACGTGGGGGATCGAGGAGGAGGTGGCCCTCGACAATGTTGTGGTGCCGGCCGAAAATCTTCTCGGGGAAGAGGGTGGGGGCTTTCAAATCGCGCAGCATCAGTTCAATAGGTTCCGGCTTCGGCTCGGCGGCCTCGCGCTTGGGATGTCCGAGCGTAGCCAGCAACTGGCTGTGGACTACGCCCGCAGCCGCGAAGTCTTTGGCGGAAAGCTCGGTGACAACCAAGCGATCCAATGGATGCTGACTGATAACCACTACGACATCGAGTCGATTCGTTGGAATACCTACTACGCCGCGTGGATGGTAGATCGTGGAGGATATTCCGCGGCGCGTGTACAGGCATCCATGGTGAAGGCTTACTGCATCGATGCGGGGTTGCGGGTAGTGGACCGTTCTATGCAGGTCCTGGGTGGCCGGGGGTTGGCGATTGAGGACTACCCGTTCGGCGATTTCTACGCCCAGCTCCGCATGTGTAAGCAAATGGAGGGCTCCACGGAGATCATGAAGATCGTGATGGCCCGCGACATCCTCGGTAAGAAGTTCTGAACCGGCATTCGGGTTTCTTTTCGTCGCTCTAAGTCGGCGTGCGGTCTTCGTCTTTCCGCCGGATCGGATCGAGGAGTGCAGGCAGTCCCCGTCGGAGAATCTCGTCGGCCGACGGGTCGACAAGTTGTGCAATAGCGAGTCCGTGCGCCTGCGCGACCAATCGTTCCGCCGTCGCGGGCACGTCGACGTCCTGGAGTTCGCCGCTGGTGATGCCCTCGAAGATGAGGTCCCGGAATCGCCCGACGGCCGAGTGATGTTGTGCGGTGAGCAGGCTGCGAATCTCGTCGTCCTTCTGGGCGTAGGTGACGACGGCCAACCAGAACTGCCACCACGTGCGGCGCTTCTCGGTCCCGAGATCGTAGCGGTGCAGGAGGGCCTGCAGGCTTCGTACGGCGTCTCCGTCTTGAAAGCCAGACGGCCGACGTTGGTAGCCGTAGGTGATTGCTTCTAGCAGCAGCCGCCGCTTGTTCGTGAAGTGGTAGGTGATGGTCCCAACACTGAGACCGGTTGCCGCGGCTAAGGTGCGCATGCTCATGCCGTCGACTCCGCGATCGGCGATCTGTGCGAAAGTCTCAAGTACGACACGGTCTCGCACGTCATCCGCACGTGGTCTAGCCATGTAGATCATGCTAATGGACCGGCGGCGCCCATTCAGTGTTCCGATGCCGAGTCGGCAAGTTCGATGTCTGATTTGACCGTTTGGCGCGTGCTCAACCGTCCGGGGCGGTAGCGATCCGTGCCTGACGCGTCAGTCTGAGCCAACTTCGACATGCGTGCGCGCGCATGCTCGCGTTACTTGGTGTTTGCGCGTTGGATCGTCTCCCAGATCCGTTGTGGATTGGCGGGGATGTCGACGTGGTTGACGCCGAGGTAGCTGAGCGCATCGACGATCGCGTTTTGTACGGCCGGGGTGGCGCCGATCGTGCCGGCCTCGCCGATTCCCTTGGCGCCAAGCGGATTTCGCGGCGTCGGTGTCTCTTGTGTGACGAGGTTGAACGACGGCAGGTCCGCCGCCGTCGGGAACGGGTAGTCCATCAGCGTCGAGGTCATCGGGTTGCCGTATTCGTCGTACACGAACTCTTCATAGAGCGCCTGCGACGCGCCTTGCGCTATACCGCCCATCCGTTGGCCCTCACACAACAGCGGGTTGAGCACTGTGCCCGCGTCATCACACGAGGTGAGGGTGCGCAGCCGGACGTCGGCGAGCTCGGTGTCGACCTCGACCACGGCAATGTGCGCGCCGAAGGGAAATGTCTGACCTTCGCCGTTCCATACCCGGTACGCCGACAGCGGTTCGTCTTCGGCCAATTTTGCCAGCGCGACGCTGGCACCAGGCGCGCCCTTGACGACCACGGCCTGGGTGCGCGCGTCCATCTGCAGGTCCGAGACGTCCGCCTCGAGAACCAGGGCGGCGCGTTTTTTCGCCTCCTCGACCAGGTCGCCGGTCGCGGCCATGACGGCCACGCCACCGAGCTGCAGCGAGCGTGAACCTCCGGTGCCACCGCCGTTGGGGATCAGGTCGGTGTCGCCATGCAGCACCGTGATCTTGTCGATGTCGATACCGAGCTGGTCGGACACGAGCATCGCCCACGAGGTCGCGTGACCCTGCCCGTGCGGCGATGTGCCGGTGAGCACCGTGACGGTGCCGTCCGGGTGGACCTCGACGGTCGCGTTTTCGCGGTCGCCGCCGAAGGTGACCTCGACGTACGTCGAGATACCGATCCCGATCTGCACGGTGTCGCCGCGCTCCCGGCGTAGCTTCTGCTCGGCCCGCAGGGCGTCGTACCCGGCAGCTTCGAGGGCCATCGTGAGTGCGCCGTCGTAGTTGCCGTTGTCGTAGTTGGCCCCGCCGTGGGTCTGGAAGGGGAACTGCTCGGGTTTGATGAAGTTGCGCCGGCGTACGTCCGCGGGATCCATGCCGATCTCCTGCGCAAACAGGTCGACGGCACGCTCGATCGCGGCTGCGGCCTCGGGCCTACCGGCGCCGCGGTACGCCGCGATGGACGTCGTGTTGGTGACGACCGACGTCGAGCGGGACTCGACCCGCGGAATGTCGTACACGCCGGGCGCCATCAGCCGGGTCATGGTTGGCAGCATCGCGCCGGAGCGTGGATATGCGCCGGAGTCCTGCAGGATGTCGATCCGGTAGGCCTCGATCTTGCCGTCCTTGGACCCGCCGATGGTGAGGGTCTGGATCTGGCCGCGGCCGTGGGTCATGCCGATCATGTTTTCCGAGCGATACTCGGTCCACCGCACTGGGCGACCGGCCTTGCGTGACGCAGCGGCGATGATGCCGTACTCGACGTCCGCCCCCGCTTTCGCGCCGAACGCTCCACCCACGTCGGGCGTGATTACCCGTACGACATCCTTTTCCAAGCCGAGCTGCAGCGCGATCTCGCGCTTGGCGTTCTGCGCGCCCTGGTTGCTCAGCCAGATCGTCAGCCGACCGTCGTCCCCCCAGCAGCAGGCGCCCGCGCGGGCTTCCAACGGTACGACGGCAAGCCGCGGGTTGAGGACCTCTTGAGTGACGACGACTTCGCAACCGTCGAAGAGGTTCTCGTCGGGTTCGTTTTCGAAGCCGTGTTGCACCGTGACGTTGGTGCCCACGTCGGGATAGAGCAGCACCTGGTCCTTGAGTGCTTCGCGCGGATCGGTGACCGCGTCGAGGAAGTCGTAGTCGACCTCGACCCGCTCGGCCGCGTCCGCCGCCTGCGTGGCGGTTTCGGCCAGCACGATCGCGACCGGCTCGCCGGCGAACCGCACCGTGTCGGTCGCCAGCGGTTGCCGGTTCATCTTCGTCTCGGTGGGCCGCATCGTCGGCGGGCTGGGCAGCATTAGCAGGTCATCAGCCGTATAGATTGCAACGACGCCGGGCATCTGCGCGGCGTCGTCGGTGTCGATGCTGAGAATAGTGCCGTGCGCGACGTCCGAGCGCACAAAGTGCGCGAACAGGGCGCCGGCGAGCCGGTCGTCCTTCAGGTCTGCGGTGTAGATGGATTGTCCGGTCAAGAAGCGGGGGTCTTCGGTC
This sequence comes from Antricoccus suffuscus, assembly GCF_003003235.1. NCBI lineage: Bacteria > Bacillati > Actinomycetota > Actinomycetes > Geodermatophilales > Antricoccaceae > Antricoccus > Antricoccus suffuscus. The sequence continues at coordinate 44,528 of NZ_PVUE01000025.1, read as the reverse complement.
CGAAGGACGCGGGTACCAAGAATGCTCACTGATGCAGTCTTTATCAGATGAGCGGCGTACTCAACCCCGAATATTTTGTGCTCAGGTGAGTTGTGGCAGGCGCGGTGGGTGTCTCACTCCCGTTGCGCGTGTTGGCCGAGCGGCTGAGCGAAATTTCCGGCATGCTCAACTGGTGACCACTTCGCCGCCTCCAGACCCTTCGGAGGAGTCTGTCGACGTACCTGACCGAGACGCTTCACGGGAGTACAGCGGGCTGGAAGTCGACGGCCACCTTGTGAAGTCGGTCGGGGACATCCCCGATGAGACGGGCAGCGTCGATACCAAAGATGCTGCGGAATTCTGGCGGGAGGCGGGAGAGCAGCCCGAGCGCGGCGCCGATGGACGGGTCCATCACCGAGTTCGCAAAGTATTGCTGCGGACGTTGTCCAAGACGTGGGACGACTCCCTTTTCGGAATGAGTTCGCAGGCCGCGTTTTGGTGTGCACTGTCAACGGCGCCGCTGTTGTTGGCGCTGCTCGGTCTGGTCGGGCCGTTTGCGCGGCTGTTCGGTCCCGGGACCCTGAACCAGATCGACCATCAGATCGACAAATTCCTGCACAGCGTCTTCAACGAGGAGGTCGCGTCCAACCTCCTCGGCGACACCGTGTCGACGATCCTGCGGCACAACCAAAGTGGCGCTATTTCGGTCGGGCTGGTCATTAGCTTCTGGGCCGGGTCTTCGGCGATGGCGGCATTCGTCGAATCGATCACGGTTGCCTACGGCCAGCACGAGGTGCGCCACCCGATCAAGGAGCGATTCTTCGCGCTCGGCCTGTATCTCATCGCGTTGTTCTCCGGGATCTTGCTGCTGCCGATCCTGGCGATCGGCCCGTCGTACCTGCCGAACCTTTTCCCGACTTCGTGGCGCGACGACGTGGCGACCATTGTCGGGTTCTCGTACTATCCGGTGCTCGCGATTGTGATCATCCTGCTGATGACGACGTTCTACAAAGTCGCGCCCAAATTCCGACATCCGTGGCTGCGCGGGCTTCCCGGTGCGCTGCTCGCCGCCGCGATTTTCCTCGTGGCGAGCATCGGGCTGCGCATCTACCTCAGCTACGTCTATTCCCACGGGTTGACGTACGGCGCGCTCGCGACCCCGATCACTTTCCTGCTGTTCTACTATTTCGCATCGATGGCCATCATTATCGGCGCGCAGTTCAACAACGCTCTCCTCGAGCACTACCCGGTGAAATCGAAGAAGTCGAGATCTACCGACGCCGCTTAGTGTTCGAGTCGGAATGCGCCACGGACGCAAGCGTGCGACGCAGTTAGTTGACGCAGCCGGTGTTGGCCGCGGTCGTCGCCTGAGTCGGTGGGGCCGCGCTGCCGGAGCCCGCTGCCGTCGTCGGCGCCGCGCTCCCGGACGCGGACGGCGCGGCGGCGGACGACGTACTGCTGGGCGCGGGCGCGGTGGTGGCCGCGGATAGGCCCTGGAAGAACGAATACATCTCGCTCTGTCCCACTGGCATGACGACGTCACCGACTCCTGGCTTGGTGACGAATGGCTGTGCCGCGAGCGGGATCGTCTGGAACTTCACGTTGCCCGCGGCGATGTCGCGCATCTGCGCGGCAAGGTCCAAAGGATTGAGGCCCTTGTCGTAGTTGATGGTCCCGGCAAGCGCGTCGATGAGGTTGTTGAGCTTGGAGATGTTCAGTACGTCGAGCAGATTCTGACCCAGCAGTTTTCGGATGGTTGCGCCAAAGAAGTATTGCTGACGCTTGACCCGGTCGAGGTCGCCGTTAGGAAGTCCGTGCCGCTGACGGACGAAGCTGAGTGCCTCCTTGCCCATGAGCAGGTGCTTGCCTGCCGACAGGTCGATCCCGCTGTAGCTGTCCTTCGCGGCTTGGCACAGATTGACCTCGACCCCGCCAAGCTGATTGGTCAGGTTGTAAAAGCCGAGCAGGCTGACGGTGACGACATGGTCGACTTTTACGCCGCTCAGCTGGCTGATCGTGCTGATCAACAGGGCCTGGCCGGCGGCCTGGCGCTGTGCGGGCGTCGAACTCTGCGGCGCGTCGTTATAGCCGTCGGCGTACGCCGAGTTGATCTTGCTCTTGCCGTAGCCAGGAATCGACACATACGAGTCGCGCGGGAACGACACGACAGAGGCAGCGGTTCCGTTGGCGGGCACGTGGATGAGCATCAGCGTGTCGGTGTTGTTGCCAGGATTCGCTTGTGTGCTGAGTTCGGCAAGCTGCGCCTGCGTATAGCCGTCCCGGCTGTCGTCACCGATGACCAGGATGTTCATATCCGCGCCGTTGACGCCCTTGGCGTCCTTGTTGCCTGCGACATCCGAAGTCCCGGGCAGGGTCCCGGCGTGCGCGTTGAATCGGTTAATCGAGCTGTGCACAAAACCCGCGCCAACGAGGAGGGCCACCGAGATGACGGTGGCAAGCGTGCGCGCGACGAGTACGGCGTACCGTTTGCGTTTGTTGCGGTCGGCTCGTGAACGAGCCCGATTGCCGGTGTTCGCTCGGGGCCGCACGGCCGGACGGCGCCGCGGGTCGAGCTCGGGCGGAAGTGTGGGTTCGGGCATCGAGTCTGGTTACCTATCTGCGCATGTCATGTAGGCACAACATTAGTGCGCCCGGTGTTCAGGTCAGGTTCGGAGAATCGGGCAAGTGCCAGCGCGCCGACGATCGCAAGAACGAAACCCGCGGCGGCGGCGGCCGCGAAACCGGACCGTGCCGCGTCACCGAGGAAGGCCAGGCCGATGGCCGACGGGATTAGCACTTCGGTGCCAAACGTCAGCGCGGTGACGGAGGTGACGGATCCGCGCTGCAAGGCCATCGCAAACATTACGGTCGCGAGGATTCCATGCACCACGATTACCCACAATGCCGGCGCGGCCAGCAGGTGCCACAACGGTGCGGACATCGACAGCGTTCGGGCGGCGATGGCCACGATACTGAAACTCAGTCCGCCGGCAACAGCCAGAATGACTCCCGCGCGTCGGTCCGCGGCGCGCACCCCGATTCCGGCGAGCGCGACCACCGGAATCGCTGCCGCCAGCATCACCCAGTTCCAGTGACCAGCCAGCGGCGACGACGGCGCGGGTGCCGCCGCGAGCGCGAGCAGAATCAGGCCGACGGCCAGGGCGCCCAATGCGAGCCACTCCGCTCGCCGGATCCGTGATCCCAAGAAGGCCGCGATGAGGGCGGTGATCGCAACGCTCGACGCGAGCGCCGACTGCACAAGGAAAATGGGCAGGTGTTGCAGGGCAATAAGCGCAGCGACGGCGCCAACGAGGTCGAGCGCGATGCCCGCGACGTACATCGGGTGGCCAATGAGCCTGACGATCCGACCCGCGTGAATTGTCGACAGCGCGGCTGAGCGTTTGGCGCTGATGGACTGCAGGATCGAGGCGACGCCCATTGCGACGGCGCCGCCGAATGCGCACAGCAGGCCAATGATCATGGTCTGTGCGTCCGGCTTACGTCGAAGTCGCTCGCCTCAATCTGGTCAGTCACAATTCTCATGGTCCGGCATAATTCTGAGCGTTGCCTGAGAATATTGCTGGCGTACGACGGTGTCGCTCTAGCGAGCCGCGCGCGGGGCGGTCAGATCGTAGACGTTGATCCCATCGATTCGGACCCCCTTGTAGTTCGTCCGCACCCACGCCTGGATCTGTGAGGCCGGACCCGCGGCGCGCGAGACTTTGCCTGGATATTCGAGGTAGTAATGCACCGCGTGTTCGCTCACCAAATTCGCGAACTGGCGCAAGGTCGGCGCGGGGTCGTGTCCGTAGAAACCGCCGATCGACATCACGGGCAGTTTCGTGGCCAGCTGGCAGCCCTCGGGGATGCGCACGCGGCTCGCCGCCGCGACCCACTGGAACTGAGAGCTGTTCTTGCTGAGCATCGGGGCGAGTGCGGCGCAGTCGAAGTTATTGGTCACGTCGCGGCCCGTGCCGTTGGGACCGGCCGACACCGACGATCCGACGTGGCCGGAGTTCGCGGTCGATATCGAGAAGGCCGTGGGCCCGGCAAGGCAGGTCACGATCGTCGCGATCGCGAGGAGTTTGGGGGCACGATGCGTGTACGTCGGCGGCATCTGCATCAGAAGTGGTGCCGCCCAGCCGATCACGCAGGCCAAACCGAGCACCAGGATGGACCACATGAGCCACGGCAAGAATCCCTGGTTGACCAGAAAAGCCGCGACCGCGCACGCCGTGGTCAGGCCGATGGTCACGATGATCGCGAAGACGATGCCTGGTCGATGGCGCTGTTTCCAGAGGATCGTGGCGCCGATCCCGAACAGCGCGGCGACGGCCGGCGCCAGTTCGATCGCGTAGTACGTATGGAAGATTCCCGACATGCCGGAGAACACGACGACGCAGGTGATCAACCACGTCCCCCACAAGATCAGGCCACCTCGCGTCCGATCGGTGCGGCCTGCCTTACGAGTCAACCAAAGTCCCACTGCGAGCGAGACGACGGCGGCTATGAGCAACCATGAGGCATCGACGAGCATCCGCGAACCGAACATCCGCAGCACACTGCCCGAACCGCCCGCGACCTGCTTGCCGCCGGCGACCTCGTTCCCGGTGAGTCTGCCGAGCCCGTTGTAGCCGATCGTCAGGTCCCAGATGCTGTTGGTGGCGGTGCTCCCGATCCACGGCCGGTTAGCCGGTGACGTCAGCCCGACGGCCGCCAGCCAGCTCCCGGCAACCACGACCATGGACGCTGCGGCGCGGAACAGTTGCAGGACTCGCGCCTTCAGCGAGATGGGCGCGGCGATTAAATAGGTCAACGCGAACGCCGGTACGACGAGGAATGCCTGGAGGAGCTTGGTCAGAAATGCAAGGCCAATGAGTGCTCCGATGAGATAGACCCATCGCCGTTTTGTGGAGTCGATCGCCCGCACAGTTGCGTACGCCGCAGCGACGACGAGCAGTGTCAATAACGCATCGGGATTGTTGAACCGAAACATCAGGGTCGCGACCGGCGTGACCGCCAACGTCGTGGCGGCGATGATCCCGGCGACCGGACCGTTCCAGCGACGCACCGTGAAGAACAGCAGAGCGACGGTGGCCACACCCATCAGTGCTTGGGGAACGAGAATTGCCCAGCTGCTCAGGCCGAAAACCCGCACGGACAATGCCATGAACCACAGGGCCGCCGGCGGCTTGTCGACGGTGATCAGATTGCCGCCGTCGAGCGAACCGAAGAAGAATGCCTTCCAGGACGTCGATCCGGCCTGCGCGGCGGCGGCATAGTAGGAGTTGGCGTACCCGGAGACGTCGAGCCGGTAAAGATACAGCACCGCGGTGAGCACCAGCAGCGCAATGAGCGATGGGGTGACCCAACGCGGCGCGGGCCCGGTCACGGGCGGCGCCGATAGGGTCGGCCCAGTCCCGCCCGGCGCCCGAGATCGGGTCGGGTCGGAGCGGTCTCGCGGAGGTGCAAGCAAATCTGCCACACCGCTAATCCTCCGCAGGTCCACTGAGGAGATGCTGAGCGAATGCGGCTACTCGCTGGGAAAGACCAACGCCTCACCGTCGACGGCGGCGTACACGATGGACCTCACTGCCGGCACGTCGTGGCCGGGCGTTAGGGCGTGCACAACGTGATCGGAGTCTGTCAGTCGCAGCCGGACGTCGGCGTCGTGGCCGTAGTACGCCACCTCGATGACCTCGGCGCGGACGGCGTTTGCGCTGTTAGCTGAGTGAAGTTTTACCTGTACAGGGCGGATCAGGATGTCGCGTGCGGGATGATCCGGTACGTCGCCGGCGACAGGGATGCGGCCGAGCGGGCATTCGGCTACGCCGCTGACGATCTTGGCGCGTAGCGCTATGGCGTCCCCGACGAAACGGCCTACCGCGACGTCGTGCGGGCGGGTGTAGATACCTTCTGGCGAGTCCACCTGCACGAGCCGGCCGCCGCGCATGACCGCGACCTGTGTCGCCATCGACAGCGCCTCGTCCTGATCGTGCGTGACGAGGACCGCGGTCGAGCCGGATTCGCGCAGTGCCCGGGCCACGGCGCGCCGAGTTTGGTTGCGTAGCCCGGCATCTAACGATGAAAACGGTTCGTCGAGTAGCACCAAGGATGGCGACGGCGCCAGTGCCCGTGCGAGGGCGACGCGCTGCTGCTGGCCGCCGGACAACTGATGCGGAAACCGCTTGCCGACCTCAGGAGCAAGTCCGACGAGCTCAAGCAGTTCCTCGACACGGTGCCGTCCGCGGCGCTGGCGCAGTGGCAGCCCAAAGGTGATGTTGGCGGCGGCGTTCACGTGCGGAAACAGTGCCCCTTCCTGCGGTACGTAGCCAACACGGCGGCGCTGCGGTGGTACGACGCCGCGCGGTCCGGCGACCATCGTCGAGCCGATCGAGATCGTGCCCGCGTCGGGCTCGTCGAATCCCGCGATCAGCCTGAGCAGCGTGGTCTTTCCGCACCCGGATGGACCGAGGATCGCGGTGAGCTCGCCTTCGGGCGCGTGCAAGTCGACGCCATGCAGCACCTGAGTCGTGCCGAATGACTTGGTGATGCCCTCGATGTCTAGCGGTGTCATTCGATGAGTCCTGAACGGGCGTGACGGGTGAGCAAAAACGTCGCAGGCGCGGAGATCAGGATCATGACGGCGGCGTACGGCGCGGCTGCCCCGTACGCGATGCTGTCGCTGAAGCTCCAGAACTGCGTCGCCAGAGTACGCGTCCCGATCGGAGCCAGCAGCAGGGTCGCGGTCAGTTCGGTCACTGCCGCAAGGAATACCAACGCGGCGCCGGCGCCGATCCCCGGAGCGATCAGGGGCAGCGTGACTCGGCGAAACGTCCCCAAACGGCTGAGCCCCAGGGAGTGCGCCACGTCATCGAGCACCGGAGGCGCCTGGCCGAGCGCAGAGCGCATGTTGACCATCGCGCGGGGCAAGAACAGGATGATGTAGGCGATGATGACCACAAGCGCGGACTGATATACCGCTGGAGCGACACGGATGGTGATCGTGACCAGCGCAAGCGCAACGACAATCCCGGGTAGCGCGTTGCCGAAGTAGGTGCTGCGCTCCAGCACGGTGCTGAGCTTGCCGGGGTGCCGGACACACAGCCATGCAACAGGAGTGGCGAATACGACGGCAACCGCGGCCGCCGCGGCGGCGTACCCGACGGAGGTCATCGTTGTCGTGATGAGTAGGGAGGTGTCAACATGCGTGGATGCGCCGACCGACAACCAGTAGATGAGACTCCCGACCGGTACGCCGACGCCGACCGCGACGATGGCGAATACATAAAGGGTGCTGGGTATGCGGAGCCGACCCAGCCGTGCGCGTACCGCGGGCCGGGCCGACCCGCGGCCGACCCGCGCATAGCGTGCGCGGCCGCGGAGCCGCAGTTCGCCGAGCACGAGGAGCAGACCGCACAGCACGAGTACGCCGGCGATCATGTTGGCGGCCGGACCGTTGAACGTCGACTGGTATTGGTCATAGATCGCGGTCGTGAAGGTCGGGAACTGAACCATCTGCAGTGCACCGAACTCGGCCAGCAGATGTAGGCCGACGAGGAGGCAGCCGCCGAATACGGCCGGCCGCAGCTGGGGCACGACGACCCGCAGGAAGGTGCGCCACCGGCTCAGCCCGAGAGCCGCAGCGGTCTCCTCGAGCGCCGGGTCGAGACCGCGCAATGCCGCGACGGCGGGAAGATAGACCAGCGGGTAGTACGACAGGGTGACGACGAGCAGTGCCCCAGAATAGCCATTGGCGCCGGGCAGGACCGAGATCCAGGCGTAGCTGTTGACAAACGCCGGGATCGCCAGCGGCGCGGCCAGCAGGATGTGCAAGGTACGCCGAAACGGCAGGTTGCTGCGTTCGACCAGCCAAGCGGCGCTGACCCCGAGCACAATCGATAACGTCATGGCGCCGACCGTCAACCGGGTGGTGTTCCAGAGCAGCTCGCCGATACGGGGCCGGAAGATCAACTGCGCGGCAGTGCTCGGCCCGATGCTGATCGTGTAGCCGAGGATGAATCCCAGTGGGATGAGAGCAATGGCGGCGACGACGATAGCGGCGGCCACCAGCATCGGTGGGTGTCTACGCCGCCGGCGTACCTTCTGCACGCTGCCGGGGTCTGCCGAGGGTGTCGGCGCGACCGGACGCGTGAGATCCTCGACCGGCGGCGCGGTCGAGGATCTCACGGTTGTGTCGTGCACCATGGACTACAGCAGGCCGGCTTTCTGCATCAGCTCGACGACCTTGGGTCCGTTGAGTTTGGCAACGTCGAGCTTGGGCGGGTCCAGCTCGTTGAGCGGCTTGAGCGCGGGGTTTGACGCCACGCCGCTAGCGATGCTGTATTCCATCGCTGTACTTCCCGCCAGCGCCTTCTGGCCGGCCTTGCTCGTGAGGTATTCGACGAACTTCTGGGCTTCCTTAGGGTGCTTGCTCGACTTCAGTACGCCGGCGCCGGAGACACTGACGAACGCGCCGGGATCCTTGTTTCCCAGAAAGTCCAACTCGGTATTTGCGCTGTTGGCCTTGGATTCGGCCTGGTCTTTGTACCAGTAGTAGTGGTAGATGACCCCGGCCTCGATCTCGCCGGCGTTGACGGCCTTCATCACCGCGCCGTTGCCTTGGTAGATCTTCGCGTTGGTCTTGAGTCCAGTCAGCCACTTCTCGGTTGCAGCGGTCCCCTTCTCGGCGAGGACGGCACTCACGATGGCCTGGAAGTCCGCGCCACCGGCCGCGACGCCGAACTTGCCTTGCCACTCGGGTTTGCTCAGGTCCATGATCGAGGTTGGCAGTTGATCCTTGGTGAGTTTGTCCTTGTTATAGACGACCACGGTGGCGCGCGCTGCGAAGCCGGTCCATTTCTTGCTCGACGGGACGAACTGTGACGGCACGTTCGCGAGGGTCGCCTTGTCGACCGGCGCGAATAGGCCCTTACTGTCAACAAGCGTCATCGCGGGCGAGTTCTCGGTGACAAAAACGTCCGCCGGCGACGCGGCGCCTTCCTGAACGAGTTGGTTGGCCAACTCGAAGTCTTTGCCGTTCTTCATCGTGACCTTTATGCCGGTCTCCTTGGTGAACCCGTCGACCAGCGTTTGCATAAGATCTTCGTGCTGCGCGTTGTAGAGGACCAGTTCGGCAGACGTGTCCAGAGCAGCAGAAGACGAAGTCGACGACTCGTCGGATCCTGACGCGCTGCTACACGCAGACGCGAGGAAGGCGAGCGAGACGACGGCTGCCAGCAGCACGAGAGGTCTTGATCTGGTCATAGTATTTGTGGTCCAATCGCGGGTCGCTTATTTCGGTAAGGCTTACCAAACCGAAAGAAACGCTACTACACATTTGGGCCGCCCAATACGGGGTGTGACGGAAAAAGGGTTACGCCGCGGCGAGCAACTCGTCGATCGTGGCAAAGCGGTAGCCGCGTCGCTTCAGCTCTCGGATCACAATGCGGACCGCTTGCACGGTGTGCGCGCGATTTCCGCCACGTCCGTCGAAGCCGTCATGAAAGATCAGCACGGCGCCGGGGCGCGCCTTAGCCAGCGCGCGGCGGGCAATCGCGGCTGCCGGAGGCTGCACCGGCTCGAACGCGTGGCAAAACTCGCCCGAGATCGGTGTCAGCCCGCGTTCGTTGAGCGTTCGAAATAGCGACGGCGTACGCAATAGCCACGGCGGACGGTAGTAGACCGGCGGCGTACCGAGGATCTCGGTGAGCATTGTTTGGGTACGGTCGATTTCGAGCCGCATGGTCGCGTCGTTCCAGCATCTGTGGAACTGATGCGAGTAGCTGTGGTTGCCGATCAAATGGCCAGCCGCGGCAAGCCGCGCGGTGACTTCGGGATGTCGTTCGATGCACCTACCGACCTGGAAGAACGTTGCTCGTACGTCCTCGGTGGCCAAGATGTCCGCGAGACGAGATGTGTGAGGCTCGTTTGGTCCGTCGTCAAATGTCAGCGCGACGACTCGTTCGAGGGTCCGAGCTCGGTAGGGGAACGCGCCGTAAAGCTGCGAGTACGACGACATCGTGGTCCAATAGGCCGCGGTCGCGGTGACGGCGGCGATTGCCGCTCCCGATCGCGCCTTCGGAAGGCGGACACTCATAGCAGAAGTGTCCAGCCGATCCATGCCAGACCAGTGACTACAAGCGCGATTGCGGTCCGACGTCGCCACGTCCAGCTGTCGCCGCGCCGGGGCGAGCGGCGAGGCTCGGTGCGAAACGACGGGGCCATTCCGATCGCCGTACGTCCCAACAGTCGATTGGTCGCATAACCGAGTAGGTAGTAGTAAAAGCAGGTGACGAAGACGTTGTAGAGGAAGCCGCGATCCATCCGTCGTGCAGAGGTAAGTACGGCGTTGCGGTGGTTATAGACGACGGTGCCGTGCTCGTGCAGTTGGCGCAGCAGATCGAGCTCATCGCCGCCTTGTGTGAGGCGTACGTCGTACCCTCTCCACGCGTTACGTCGGAATGCGATGTTGGCCGCCGAGACGTATGCGACCCGTCCGGTGAGTCGGTAGAAGCCCTGTATAAGTCCGAAAAAGGCGCGTTCGTAGACGCGGCCCCACCGTGGCGCGTCGACCCAGTGCGGAGGACCGGCCACGGCGGTCAGGTCCGGCTGTTCGCGGAACGATCGGTCGATGGTTGAGAGCCAATCGGATCGAAATGTCGTGTCCGCATCGGTGGACACGACGATCTCGCCGGTGGCGGCCGCCGTGCCGGCCTGACGCGCGGCACACACTCCCTGCTTAGGCTCGGAAATGACGGTGACCCCGGGGCGGGTGGCGACGGCAGCGGTGGCATCGGTGCTGTTGTTGTCGACCACGATGATCTCGACGTCGCCGGGAAAATCCTGCGCCGCAAGAGAATCGAGGCACGCGCCGAGGAAGTGCTCTTCGTTGTAGGCGGGGACGACCACGCTGAAGCGGGACTGTGTTGTTGCCTGGTCCGCGACCTCAAGCGTCGGAGTCGATGAGCGTACGACGGACCTTGCGACGGTCATGGTGCCCCCTTGTGCAGCGCAATTAACGCAGTGCACTCAGTTAACACGCTGCGACCCGTTCATGGCACTGTTCCGAAGTGGTGCACTCAGGCTGATCTCAGGTCTGGCTCGTGGCGACGGCCAATAGGCCGACTGCGCTTCGCGAATGTGTGGGGCACGGTAGCGTCTGATGGAGTGGAGGTGGTGTGCTGTTGATGCGAATGCGCGCGCGCATGCGCCGTTGGGGCGTGCGTAAACGGGCGACGTTGGTCGCGGCCTCCGTCGTACTTGTCGCACTGCTGGGGGGAGGTGCATTGCTGCTCGTCTTCCTGCAGCAAGCTCTCATCAACGACGCGACCAATTCCGCATCGACGACGGCAAAAGATATTGCTTCGCGATACGACAACCAAGAGATCAGTCCGACCGACAGCCTGCCAAAAGACCTGAGGCACAAAGGTCTTGAGATCCAGATCGTCCGAGCCGACGGCGTGGTGGTTGCGGCCGGGCACGCCGAATACCGCACTCGGTCGCTGGTCTCGACCCTCGCGCCGCCCGGCAAAACGGTGACCTATCCGGCGGACTCGGCGCAGATCTCCGAACACGAAGATCCGAGCATTGTCACGTCGGTGGGCTTCGTCAATCACGGTATGGACTATGCGGTCAATGTGCAGGCCGACGTCGATGTGCAAACCGCGTCGGTGCGCACCGCAGGGCTCTACCTTCTCGTTGGATTCCCGGTGCTCGTTGGTCTCGTTGCGGCCGTCACGTGGTTTCTCGTGGGCCGAGCGTTGAGGGAGGTCGAACGGATACGTGAGCAAGTCGACGGGGTGCGGCGCGCCAGTCTCAGCCAACGCATCGGCGTACCGCGGACCGCAGACGAAATCGCCCGGCTGGCACAGACAATGAATGAAATGCTGGCTCGCCTCGAGGAATCTGATGCGGCCCAGCGCCGTTTTGCAGCGGACGCGAGCCACGAGTTGCGCAGCCCACTTGCGACGCTGGGCGCGACGCTCGAAATCGCGATCGCCGACACCTCGGGGCAGACCTGGCGTGACATGCAGCCGGTCCTTACCTCCCAGACTGAGCGCATGAAAGATCTCGTAGACGACTTGCTGGTGCTGGCAAAGGCGGACGATCGCGGCGTGCAAATACGGCGAACGGAACAAGATCTCGACGATATCGTCGAAACCGAAGTAGGCCGAATCCGTGGCGCCTCGGTCCATACGATCGTGGTGCGCGCAGTGCCAATCAGGCTCCATTGCGACGGGCCGCGGATCGAACAAGTGATCAGTAATCTGCTCGATAACGCCGGCCGGCACGCTATGTCGCGAATTTGGGTCACCGTTGCCGCGGACGGCACGACCGCCGTCGTTGACATCGACAATGACGGCCCGGTGGTGCCCGTTGATGAGCGGACCAGGATCTTTGAACGGTTTGTGCGCCTCGACGACAGTCGCTCTCGCGGCAGCGGTAACAGCGGGCTGGGCCTGGCCATCGCCACGGAGTACACGCGGGCGCACGGCGGCACGTTGACTGCGACCGAGTCGCCGGAAGGTTACTGCAGGTTCCGGCTGACCCTCCCCATCGACTGAGCCGATCGAATTCGTGAGTCGGGTGGCCACTATCGCGGTGCCGTCTACCCGGTCTCCGGCGACGGAGCCCATGCCACATAGGGTCAGCAAAGTAGATATCACCTTCCTAGGGAGTCGCGATGGCGCAGGGTAGCGGACGGATCGTTGTCGGGGTAGACGGTTCGGGAGCCTCAGTCGATGCAATTAAGTGGGCGGTCGCGCAGGCGGCTCTGACCGGCGCTTCGGTCGAGGCGATCATCTGTTGGAGCGTCCCAGTGTCGTTCGGGGTTGCGATGGGGGCCGTCGAAACAGTCGATTGGGAATCGAACTCCCATGAGATCCTCGACGCCGCTCTGAGCGAAGCCATAGGTGATAGCGGCGCCGTGGTGACCAAGAAAAACGTCCAGGGCCATCCGGCCGACGTCTTGGTCGAGGCGTCCAAGGGCGCCGAGCTCGTCGTCGTCGGCTCGCGCGGCCACGGTGGCTTTGTCGGCGCCGTACTCGGTTCGGTCAGCTCACATGTTGTCGCGCATGCGCGCTGCCCAGTCGTCGTAACCCGCGAGCGAGACGAATCGTAATAGCTAGAGATTTAACTGGAAGGTTTGATGCGTTCAGCGCATCAAACTTTCCAGCTTAGGACCGAATGGAAGTAACGATTGATGGCCAGCACGACGTTCGAACGCCGTAACAAGCCGACCAGTGACCGGCCCGTCCCGCTCGACTCGGTGGCTCCGGACCTGAGTGGCGTCATACGGCCAGGCGACACGCTCGTCTGGGGGCAGGGCGCCGCCGAGCCGATCACGCTGACGCACGCCCTAGTCGCGCAGCGCCAAGAGCTCAGCAATAACGGCCAAGACCGGCTCTCGATCTTCCTCGGCGTACTCAAGGGCGAGACGCTGAAGGCCGAGTACGTCGACACGTTTCGCTACTTCGGTCTCGGCGGTCTCGGTGACACATCGAAACTGAGCCGCCAGGGTGTCGTCGAGACGATGCCGATCCGGCTGTCGACGTTGCCGGCTCTGTTCAACTCGGGGCATCTGCATGCGGACGTCGTGTTTATTCAGCTCAGCGAACCTAATGCCGACGGAATGTGCTCAACCGGTCTACTCGCGGACTTCATGCGCGAGACGATCCGCGCCGCGCGCACGGTCGTCGCGGAGATCAATCCGCACGTGCCGTTCACATACGGCGACACTCTCGTGCCGTTGAGCGATATCGACTACGTCGTACACACCGACGTACCGTTGCTGGAGTGGCCCGCGGGTACGCCGAGCCCAGAAGCGTCTGCGGTCGCGCGCAATGTCGCCGAGCTCATCCCGGATGGCGCGACGCTGCAACTGGGGATCGGCGCGATCCCGGAGGCGCTCTGCGCGGCGCTGACAGACAGGCGCGACCTAGGCATCCACTCCGGGATGATCGGCGATACGGTAGTCGACCTGATTGAAGCGGGCGTGGTGACCAATGCGCGCAAGCCAATTGATACTGGCGTTACGACGACCGGCCTCGCATTTGGCACCGAACGGCTCGTGAAATGGGCGCACCAGAACAAGGCCCTCGGCGTGCGGTCCCTGGAGCACACTCACTCGCCTGCCGTATTGGCTCAGTTTCCAGACCTGTGGGCGATCAACAGTGCGATCGAGATGGACCTCACCGGTCAGGTCAACGCCGAGATGATGGGCGATAAGTACGCCGGCGGCGTCGGCGGGCAGGTCGACTTCACGCAGGCCGCGATGTCCTCAGAACGCGGCCGGTCGGTGATTGCGTTTCCCGCCACCGCCGCCAAAGGCAAACTGTCGCGGATCGTCTCGCGCATCGCGACCGGCATCGTCACGACGCCGCGCTCCAACGCTGACTTGTTTGTCACCGAGTACGGCGTCGCCGACCTGCGGGCCGCGACGATCGAACAGCGGATCGAGCGGCTGGTCGCGATCGCGCACCCCGATCACCGTGACGCGCTGCTTCGCGGCGTCTCCTGACCGCTGTCGACGCTTCGTCACACCCGCAACGCGTCGTCCGACAAGAAAGCGGTAGCTGCCTAACGGCTCGAGGCCGTTCTAGAGGCCGGCGTACCAGTCGGCGATCGCCGCCCCGATCTCATCTGGGGAGTCTTCCTGGATGAAGTGGTTGCCGGCGACGGTGACTTCGCGCTGGTTGGGCCAGGTGCGGGCGAACTCCCGCTGCGGCCCGGTCAGGATCGACCCGGGGTCGGCGTTCACAAAGAGCTTGGGTACCTCGCTCGACGCGAGCCAAGAGCTGTAGTCGCCCACGATCGCGCACACGTCGGATGGCTCGCCTTCGATCGGGATTTCCCGCGGCCACGTCAGCGTCGGTCGGCGATCCTCGCCCGGATTCACATACGGCGCCCGGTAGACGTCCATCTCGGCATCGGTGAGTGTCCGCAGGACCGAGGCAGGCAGCACCCGCTCGACGAACATGTTTTTCTCGATGATCAGCTTCTCGCCCGCGTCGGAGCGGAATCCTTGGAAGATGCCGCGGGCGGCCTCTGGCCAGTCTGCCCAGGTGACCTCGCGGACGATCGCCTCCATATAGGCGATTCCCTTGACCGCGTCGCGATGACGGTTAGCCCAGTCAAACCCGAGCGCCGAGCCCCAGTCGTGGATGACCAGAGTGACGCGTTCGGTCACGCCGAGCTGCTCGAGTAGGGCATCGAGGTAACGGCGATGGTCGACGAAACGATAACTGCCCGGCGCCGAGTCCGGGAGCTTGTCCGAGTCGCCCATGCCGATCAGGTCCGGCGCGATGCACCGGCCCTGTGACTGCAGATGCGGGATGACGTTGCGCCAGAGGTACGACGAGGTCGGGTTGCCATGCAGAAACACGATCGGGTCGCCGGTACCGGCTTCGGCGTACGCCATCCGTTGTCCCAGTACGTCGGCGTACTTCTTCTCGAGTGGCTTGTCAGACAGCGGCATGCGAGTACCTTTCGTCAGTTGCGTCGATCCCCCTTGACCGTGCATACCCGACTCTAGCGCCCCGCAAGCACCCCTTGTCGACCGCTTCTTCTGGCTTGATCGTCGGCAAAAGCAGCCCTGGCGACGACTCGGGATCGGCGTACGTCCGGCCGACCCCAGGAACTCGTCGCGCGCTTGCTGACCGGTCTCCGGGTAGAGTACCCAGCGGCAAAGCCTGCGAGGTGCTCCTAACGGAGAGAATCGGGAAGCCGGTGAGACTCCGGCACAGGGCCCGCTGCGGTGACCCGGAGTCATCGATCTCGCGCTTGCGCAGCCACTGAGTCCGATTCGGACTTGGGAAGGCGATCGACTGACGTTGACGGGAAGTCCGAAGACCGGCCTCGCTCCACCGCCGCGCGCATCGCTTCGCTGCGATCACGCGGATAACTGTCGGGAGCCACATGCCATCATCCGATCTTTACGACCTCATCTATCGGCGCCGCGACGTGCGTAGCGAATTCAACGGTGAGCCGATTCAGCCCGACGCCTTAGAGCGCGTCCTTGCGGCCGCTCATGCGGCGCCCAGCGTCGGGCACAGCCAGCCGTGGGACTTCATCCTCGTAAGGGATCGGCAGATGAGAAGACAGTTCCAGCAACACGTCGAGTCCGAACGCGAAGTGTTCGACCAAAGCCTCGATCCCTCTCGGCGAGAGACGTTCTCGCGCATCAAAGTCGAGGGGATTATGGAGTCGACCCTCGGGATCGTCGTGACCTACGATGCCGACCGCGGCGGGCCGCACGTCCTCGGGCGCCACGCGATCGCCGATGCCGGCCTGTACTCGGTCTGCCTATGCATCCAGAATCTCTGGCTGGCCGCAACCGCCGAGTCTCTCGGGATCGGATGGGTCTCCTTCTATCGCGAGAGCTTCTTGCAGGAGCTGCTGGGAATACCCACCTCAGTCCGGCCGGTTGCCTGGCTGTGCGTCGGCCCGGTGTCGCGAGTCCAGGAAAAACCCGATCTTGAACGGCTGGGCTGGCGGCAGAAACGACCCTTACATGACGCGATCCACGCTGACCGGTATCAACCAGGTCGCGATTGACATCTAGGTGCAACTAAACGTCGCGTCTGGGCATATGGCGTCGGCGAAACCCGACATGATCGGCGCGTGCAGGCGACGTTCAAGCTCCGATCCGGGGGTTACGCTGTGAAAAGCGATGGATGTCCATCGGGCCTGTCTGCGGACTGATGGCTCCCACCCCTTCACTCGTGGGAGGAGGACGCGGTGAACATAGTTGTCGGGTACGACGAGCACCCTGCCAGCGGCGCCGCGCTTGACTTCGCCGCGGCGCTCGCCGTCCGGCTCGACGCAGAGCTCAACATCGTTCATGTGCTTAGTATCGACGACTACCCGATCGATCCGGATGGTCTGGACTGGGAGGCCTGCGCAGAGCGTGAAGTTTCGGCCGAGCGAGAGAGCGCGCGGGAGGTACTTGGTGCGCACGGCCTAACTAAATGGACGTACGACGTGCGACGGGGTAGCCCGGTGCGGCTGCTGGTGGACGCATGCGAAAAGCGTGATGCGCTGATGATCATCGTCGGCAAGCCAGAGCAAGGACTTGGCGCCATGCTTAATCACTTGGTCACCGGATCGATTTCGCGAGGGATCCTGCATCGTGCGCACCGGCCGGTTGTGGTCGTCCCGGAGAACGGCGTCGATCACGGTGCTGCGGCCGGTCGAGCGTTGAGGTGATGTCAGAAGGGCGTGCGTTACGCCGGCGGGCCAATTGCGGATCGACGCTAGATGATGAACGCGGTGCGCGGGTCGGTGAGTAGTGCGGCGACATCGGCGAGGAAGTGGGAGCCGAGTTCGCCGTCAATGATCCGGTGATCGAACGACAGCCCGAGCGTGGTCACCTGCCGCGCCTTGACCTTGCCCTTGTGCACCCACGGCTGTTCACGGATCGTGCCGAACGCGAGGATCGCCGCCTCGCCGGGGTTGATGATCGGCGTACCCATGTCGACGCCGAAGACTCCGACGTTGGTGATGGTAAACGATCCGCCGGACAGGTCGGCCGCAGTGGATCCGCCGTCGCGAGCGGTGGCTGTCAGCGTGGCAATCGCATCGGCGAGTTCCCGGAGCGACAATCGGTCGGCGTCCTTGATGTTGGGCACGAGTAGCCCTCGAGGCGTGGCCGCGGCGATGCCGAGATTGGCGTAGTGCTTGACGACAATCTCCTGCGCAGGCTCGTCCCACGCGGAGTTGACCATCGGGTACTTCCGCAGCCCCATCAGCACCGCCTTTGCCACGAAGACCAGCGGGCTCAACTTCACGCCGGAGTACGTCGGATCCGCAGCGAGCTTCTTGCGCAGCTTCATCATGGGCGTGACGTCGATCGTGATCCACTCGGTGACATGCGGCGCGGTAAACGCGCTGCTCACCATCGCCTGCGCGGTAGCCTTGCGGATGCCTTTCACCGGAATGCGTTCCTCGCGGCCGGTCGGCGTCGCGGCCGCGGGAGCGGCGTGGATCGTCGCAGCAGCAGGCGAGGACGCCGCGGCGGCGGACATCGCCAGGTAGTTGTCAACGTCCGCGCGAGTCACGACATTGCCCGGTCCGGTAGGCGTGCAGGCGGCTAGGTCGACGCCGGAATCCTTGGCATACTTGCGAACCGGTGGCTTTGCCCGGGGGCGCGCCGGCACGTCTGAGGCGCCGGACGCGGTGTTGATGTCGGTGGGAGCGGTCTGATCGACGGCGGCGTCGATCGGCGGGGGGTCGGTGCTGACCGCTCCGTGTGAGTCCGGATGTGCGGGAGCGTCGAGGGTCGGCGGCACGGCCGGTGGCATGCCGGATATCGACGGCGGGGGGTCAAACGCCGAGTGTACGGCGGTTTTCGTCGCTCGTACCGCCTCGGCCACGCCCGGAGGCTTCCCATGACGCGCACGTCGTGCGGTGGAAGCAGTCTTTGGCCCGGGCCCGACCAGCATCCCTTCGGAGGCGTCCGGGGTCGCCGGCGCCGTACCGTCCGGGTCGGTGTCGATGGCGATGATCGGCGCTCCGACCTCGACCGTAGCGCCTTCGGGATAGTGCAGCACCGTGACGAGACCGGCGTACGGCGAGGGGAGTTCGACCGTGACCTTGGACGTCTCGACTTCGACGATGGGCTGGTTGAGCGTGACCGTGTCGCCGACAGCGACCATCCATTTGACGATCTCGCCCTCGGTAAGGCCCTCGCCGATGTCCGGCAGTTTGAATTCGCTGATCGTGGGCATGAGCGGCGCCTCCTAGAATCCGAAGGCGCGGTCGACGCCGTCTAGTACGCGGTCAAGGTCGGGCAGATAGTCCTCTTCGAATCGTGAGGGTGGGTACGGCGTATCGAAGCCGGTGACCCGTAGCACCGGTGCTTCCAAGTCATAAAAGCATTCTTCGGTGATTCGGGCGGCGAGTTCGGCTCCCATGCCGAGTGAGCCTTGCGCCTCGTGTACGACGATGACCCGACCGGTCTTGCGTGTCGAGGCGATAATCGGCGCCATGTCCAGCGGCGACAGCGTCCGCAGGTCGACCACTTCCAGTGAACGCCCCTCTTCCTTCGCGGCAGCGGCTGCGGTCACACAGGTTTTGACCATGGGTCCGTAACACAACAGCGTGGCATCGGTGCCTGAGTGTGCGACGGTCGCGCTGAAAAGATGTTGCGGCGCAGCGGAAAGCGGCGCCGACGTGTCGACCTCGGCCTTGTCGTGGTAGCGACGTTTTGGCTCGAAGAAGACAATGGGGTCGTCGCACGCGATTGCCTGCTGAATCATCCAGAACGCGTCTTGAGGGTTGGACGGCGACACGACCTTGAGACCGGGCGTGTGTGCAAAATAGGCCTCCGGCGACTCGCTGTGATGCTCGACGGCGCCGATGCCTCCGCCGTACGGGATCCTAATGACAATGGGCATCTTGACCTTGCCGCGGGTGCGTTGGTGCATCTTGGCGACCTGCGTGACGATCTGGTCGTACGCCGGAAATACGAAGCCATCGAACTGGATCTCGCAGACCGGCCGGTAGCCGCGGATGGCCAGACCCACCGCAGTGCCGATGATTCCGGACTCGGCCAGTGGCGTATCGATGACGCGATCCTCGCCGAAGTCCTTCTGTAAGCCGTCGGTCACGCGGAACACCCCGCCGAGCTTACCGATGTCCTCGCCCATCAGCAGTACCTTGGGGTCGTCCTCCATCGCCCTGCGAAGGCCGATGTTAAGCGCTCGGCCAAGCGTGATGTTCTCGCCCATGACCTATGCCTCCTCGCTGACGAACGATGCCTTGTAGTCGACAAAGTCCTTGCGCTGTTTGGTGAGCAGGTCGGTCTGTTCGGCGTACGCCCAGTCAAACATCTCTTCCAGCGCAGGCGGTTCCATTGCCAGGGTGCCGGCGCGCAGCCGAGTGGCGATCTCGTTGCCTTCGGCGTCGATCTCGTCGAAGAACGACTGGGTGACGTGGCCGTTGCGCACGAGGTAGGCCTTGACGCGTTCGATCGGGTCGCGCAGTGTCCACTCCTCGACCTCCGCCGCGAGCCGGTAGCGGGTCGGGTCGTCGTTGGAGGTGTGCGCGCTCATCCGGTAGGTGTAGGCCTCGACGAGCACCGGGCCGTTGCCCGTGCGGCATTCCTCGAGCGCATAGCGAGTCACCGCTAGGCACGCGAGTACGTCGTTGCCGTCGACCCGGATCCCGCGAAACCCGAATCCCTCCGCGCGGTGGTAAAGCGGCACCCTTGACTGCCGAGAGAAGGGCTCGCTGATGGCGTACTGGTTGTTCTGGCAGAAGAAGACGACCGGGGCGTCGTACGACGCGGCGAAGATGAACGCCTCGTTGACATCACCCTGCGAGCTCGCACCGTCACCGAAGTAGGCGATGACGGCGTCGTCGGCATGGTCCTTCTGCACGCCCATCGCGTAGCCGACCGCGTGCAGGGTCTGTGATCCGATCACGATCGTGTAGAGGTTGAACTTCTTCTCGATCGGATCCCACCCGCCGTAATTGAGACCGCGCCACGCTGCGGTGAGGTCAAGGGGGTCGATTCCGCGGCACCAGGCGACACCGGTCTCGCGGTACGTCGGAAACGCCATGTCGTTAGGGCTGAGTGCTCGTCCGCTACCGATTTGCGCGGCCTCTTGTCCGAGGCAGGACGCCCAGATGCCGAGTTCGCCTTGCCGCTGCAGCGCCATGGCCTCGACGTCGATTCGTCGCACGATCGCCAGGTCGCGGTAGAGGCCGCGGATCTCGTCGTCGGTGAAGGTCCACTCGAACTCGGGGTTGTCGACGCGCTGTCCCTCGGGCGTGAGCAGTTGCACCATGTCGGGCACCGGCTCCGGGGTTACGTAATGCAAAGACATGGGCTTTCACTCCTTAGCGCGACGGCCGCGGTAGCGACGATTCGCAAAGCGACTACGCACGGACGACCGTGATGGGGCCGTGCTGGCGTGACGCGACTCGGTGATGGTGATCACGGACTATCTCAGCATATGAGACAACGGAGTGCCAGCGCCACCGGTCGTGTCGCCGATACGCAGCTTGCCAAACTTGCACCGCGCCAATTCGGCCACCAGCGCACCACGTAATGTCGGTAGCGGCCCACTCGCGGCGGCTTGCATGCTCGCTGGGCCCCGCAAAACCTGCCGAAGGAGCGCCAATGCACGAGTCGGTTCCCACATCCAGCGCGATGCGCCGCTCGCTCGCTCGAGCCCGAGACGGGAAGTCGCTCGACGTAGGCGAAGCTGCCGTCCTGTTGGCCGCGCGCGGCGACGATCTCGAGCAGTTATGCGTGACGGCGTCCAGAGTTCGCGACCAGGGCCTCATCGACGCCGCACGCGAGGGCCTGATCACGTACAGCAAGAAAGTCTTCATACCGCTGACCCGGTTGTGCCGTGATCGTTGCCATTACTGCACGTTCGCGACGGTGCCCGGCCGGGTGCCGTCGGCGTACCTGAGCATTGACGAGGTCCTCGAGATTGCCCGCCAGGGCGCGGCGATGGGGTGCAAGGAGGCGCTTTTCACCCTTGGGGACCGTCCGGAGGACCGTTGGGAGCAGGCCCGCGCCTGGCTCGACGAGGCGGGCTACGACGACACGCTGTCGTATGTGCGGGCGTGCGCGATCGCGGTACTGGAGGAGACCGGTCTGCTGCCGCACCTCAACCCGGGTGTGATGACCTGGTCGGAGTTGCAGCGGCTCAAGCCCGTCGCACCGTCGATGGGCATGATGCTTGAGACCACCGCCCGGGTGCATGCGCACGACGGGAGCCCGGACAAAGATCCCGAGGTGCGACTGCGCGTGCTGGAGGATGCCGGCCGCCAGTCTGTTCCGTTCACGACCGGCTTGCTTGTCGGCATCGGCGAGACGCTGACCGAGCGGGCTGAGACGATTTTCGCCATCCGCCGCTCCCACCGACTGCACGGTCACGTGCAGGAGGTCATCGTGCAAAACTTCCGGGCAAAACCCGACACCGCGATGCGGTCGGTCCCGGACGTCGAGCTCGACGAGTTCCTCGCGGCCGTGGCGGTCACCCGGGTCGTGATGGGTCCGCGGATGCGTGTCCAAGCCCCGCCCAACCTGGTCGATCTGGACCAGACCCGGCGGCTGATCGCTGCCGGTGTCGACGACTTCGGCGGAATCTCGCCGCTTACGCCCGATCACGTCAATCCGGAGCGTCCGTGGCCCGAGATTGAGGCCCTGGCGCAGATCGTTGACGCGGCGGGATTCACGTTGCGCGAGCGGCTGACGGCTCATCCGCCGTACCTGCGCGAACCGTGGCTCGATCCGCGGTTGAGTGCACACGTGGCGGCTCTCGCGGGCCCGGACGGTCTGGCGGCAGACGTAACCGCAGAAGGCAGGCCGTGGCAAGAGCCCGACGGTGGTCTGGCGCAAAACGGTGCTGGCACCGGCCGCACGGACCTGCACGCAAGCATCGACACCGTGGGCAGGACAACGGACCGGCGAGGCGACTTCGACGAGGTGTATGGCGACTGGGCGGCCGTGAAGGCCTCGGTCCCGACCACGGTTAAGCCGTTGGGCAGCGATGTCGCCGCGGCTCTGCGGGTTGCCAGGGACAATCCCTCGGCGCTGTCCGACGAGCAGGCGCTCGCGTTGATTACGGCCGATGGTGCGGATCTGGAGGCCGTGTGCGCGCTGGCTGACGACGTACGACGTGACACCGTGGGCGACGACGTGACCTACGTCGTCAACCGCAATATCAACTTCACGAATGTCTGCTACACCGGCTGCCGGTTCTGCGCATTTGCGCAGCGGCGTACGGACGCCGATGCATACTCGCTGTCACTCAGCGAGGTAGCCGATCGGGCCCGTGAAGCCTGGGCGGTAGGCGCGACCGAAGTCTGTATGCAGGGCGGCATTGACCCTGCGCTCCCGGGTACGGCGTACTTGGAGCTCGCGCAGGCAGTGAAGTCGGGCGCGCCGGGTCTGCACCTGCATGCGTACAGCCCGATGGAGGTCGTCAACGGGGCCGCGCGGATGGGCGTCTCGATCAGCGAGTTCCTCGTCGCGGCCCGAGAGGCCGGCGTAGATTCGTTGCCCGGCACGGCCGCGGAGATTCTCGACGATGAGGTGCGATGGGTGCTTACCAAGGGGAAATTGCCTACCGCGCAGTGGATCGAGGTCGTCACCTCCGCGCATCGGCTTGGCATCCCCACGACCAGCACGATGATGTACGGCCACGTCGACCAGCCTCATCACTGGATAGGCCATCTCAGAGTGCTGCGCAACCTGCAGGGGGAGACCGGCGGCTTTACTGAGTTCGTGCCGCTGCCATTCGTGCACAACAACGCCCCGATCTATCTGGCCGGAGTCGCTCGGCCCGGTCCCACGGTGCGCGACAACCGAGCCGTGCATGCGGTCGCCAGGCTGATGCTGCACGAACGGATCGACCACATCCAGTGCTCGTGGGTCAAACTCGGGCCCGAGGAGTGCACTCGCGTGATCCACGGCGGTGTCGACGATCTCGGCGGCACGCTGATGGAGGAGACAATCAGCCGGATGGCGGGGTCAATGCACGGTTCGCGCAAGTCAGTGGAAGAGCTCGAGACGATGGTCCGCGGCGCCGGCCGTACGCCCCGTCAGCGCACCACCACCTACGGCACCGTCGACGATGAACGTCTTGTGGCGGCTCGCCGATAGTCCCCCCGCCGCCGCGCCCTGCGGACTCTCAGATCTCGTCGATGAAGGTGCGCCAACGTTGGTCAATGGGGGCACTGGACGCGACGCTCAGCAGGAGGGACAGGGCGAGCCGGGCCTTGCGCCCATCCAGGACGCCGGCGGACAGTACGCCGAGCCCCGCGAGCGCAATCTCGCTTCCGGGGTAGCTGTAGGTACGGCGCAGCGTGCGGCCCGCACCGGTCCGCGAGGCCATCACGACCGGCATCTGCGCGGCGATCCGCGCAATTGCGTCGACCGCGGTCTCGGGGACGTGGCCGCCGCCCATTCCGTCGATGACCACGGCGACATATCCGCACTCCCGCAGGAAGTCTAGAAGCCGCATGTCATCGCCGAGCGTGGCCGGAAGAAGTGCGACCGGCGCGATCTCACCAGACGGCATCGGCAGTGGCGTGCGCCGTACCGGTCGGTGCGGCAGTACGACGTCACCCTCGCTGACCCAGCCGATCGGGCCGGCCGCTGGGCCCGAGGTGAACGTCGCCGGGCTCGACGTGTGGCTCTTGCGCACGAAGACGGGGTCATGGATCTCGTCGTTGAAAACGACGACGGCGCCCAAGTCTCGGGACTGCTCGCTGCAGGCCACCTGAACGGCGGCGAGCAGGTTGGCGGGCCCGTCCGCGCCGGGAAGCGTGGGGTTGCGCATGGCGCCAGTGACGATCACCGGCTCCGGCCGGTCGTGCAGCATCGCGAGTACGAACGCAGTCTCCTCGAGTGAGTCGGTGCCTTGCGTGACAACCACGCCCACGGCGCCGTCGTCGATGGCGCTTCGCGCCGCTTCGGCAACGACGACGATCTTGCCGACCGTCAAGCTTGCCGAGCCGACCTGCGCGAGTTGCTCGGTCGTGATGTCGGCGTACTCGGTGATCGCCGGTACCGCGCGCACAAGGTCGTCGCCACTGATCCCGGGAGTGACGCCGGTGTCGGCTCCGGAGGCGGTGGACGCGATCGTGCCGCCCAGCGCAATGACGTGGACGCGCGGTCGCGGTGGGGTGCTGGCCATGCACCTACTGTTTCATGCGCCCGATGTCGTGCGCACACGTGCCAAACCCGTTGGTAGCGCTGATAAGTGCCGCGGCAACGGAGGTGACTTGATGTATGTCAAATCGGACCACGACGGCCATTAGGTACAGCCGTTAAGAAAGGGGAAAACCTCCGGCTCGCAAAATCTCAACGGGGGGAGAGATGAGCTTTAACTCAGCGGGGGGTCTGAGCTGCAACCGGAGGTTTTCCGGTATTAACCTTAAAGACTTTTCGGAAGTTAGCAACCCGAACATTCGAACTTCTCAAAGAAGTTCGGTGTGATCTACGCAAAACTAGTTGGGGCGTCGGCAATGTGAACACTGTTCACTCAAAATCGGGCATCGGGCGGCGGTGCAGTATGTGCAGGTCAGCCACGGCGCGGGTGAGGCATACGTAGAGGCGATTGAGGCCTCGGTCCTCTGCTTCGACGATGTCTGCCGGTTCGACAAGGATCACGTGATCAAACTCCAAACCTTTCACTATTGAGCACGGTACGACGTCAATCAGACCTGTGTCACCATCGCCGAGCACGGTGATACGGATCTCTCGCGCCGCCAAGTTGCTCACGATTGAGGTCACGCTCGCATCTGCGCAGATGACGGCCGTCGTACCCTCCTTGCCGGCCGACTCGATGACCAGCTCGGCCAGCCGGGACTCGATGTCGGCGGCCTGTTCGATGCGTAGTGAACCGTGACCAGGGCGTACCGACGAGGCAGGCGGGAGTTCCGGGGCTATCAGCGGCAGCAGCTGGTTGGAGAAGTCGATGACCTCGCCAGGGACGCGATAGCCGAGCGTCAGCGGCTCGACATGCGCCTGCGGCCGGCCGAGGTGTTCCAGGGTCTGCGCCCACGACGTCGCCGCCCAATCGGTCGTTCCTTGAGCGATGTCGCCGAGCACCGTGAGCGAGCCGTTGACGCACCGTCGGGCGATACACCGGCACTGCATGGGAGACAGGTCCTGCGCTTCGTCCAGGATGACGTGGCCGTACGAACGCACCCGATTGAGCAGGCCGGCAGCCTCGTCCACCAGTACGGCGTCGGCGACCGACCAGCGAGCGCGCTTGACACTTGCCGGTGTCTTGTCCCACAGCAGTAGTTCGATCTCGTTCTCGTCGAGGATTCCGTGCGCCGCTCCGGCCAGCGTGTCTGGATTCGTGAGTAGCTCGAAGATCAACCCGGGCGCGGTGACCAGCGGCCACACTGCCTGCACGGCAGCCTGCGCCTCGCGCGAGCGCGCCGTGCGGCGCAACTCGGCGTCGGTCGGCGATCCGCCGCCGGCTTCTTTCTGGCGGCGTACGTCCTCGGCGAGGGCTAACGACAGTCGTTCTCGACCCGCGAGGTACGAGACGTCACTGCGCCGAATGTCGTCGACGTAGCGCACGAAATGATGTTCGGAGACACGGTATTTGCGCCCCGACATAGTCAGCTGAACGGATTCGCGCGGCTTGGTGATCTTGCGGCGTACGGCGTTGGCGATGACTTGCGCCATCCGCGCCTCGCCCTTGACCCGAGCCGCTTCGGGGCGATCTGTCCCGCGGATAGTGACCTCGTCGGTGATCTGCTCAACCGAACTCTGGTCGACGTCGAACTCGCCCAGCGCCGGCAGCACCGCGCCGATGTACGACAGAAACGAGGTGTTGGGCCCGACGATCAGGACCTTCGCCTGCTTGAGTTGGTCCGGGTAGGTGTACAGCAGGTACGCCGCGCGGTGCAGCCCGACTGCCGTCTTTCCGGTGCCCGGCGCGCCCTGCACGCAAATGTCAACGTCGAGCGCCGATCGCACGATGTCGTCCTGGTCCGGCTGGATGGTCGCGACGATGTCGCGCATCGGGCCGACCCGCGGACGTTCGATTTCGCTGAGCAGAATCTGAGAGGTCAGCGGGTCGATGACGGCATCCTGCAGGTTTTCGTCCTCGTACGACGTGAGAGCGCCGTCCGCGAAACCGAACCGTCGTCGCCGTCGTACTCCGCGCGGTTCGAGCGAGGTCGCCTGGTAGAACGCTTCGGACATCGGAGCGCGCCAGTCGATCACGATGGGATCGCCTTGCTCGTCGCGGATGTGGCGTCGACCGACGTGGAATGTCTCTTCGGGTCCGTCGGCGCGCTCGTCGAAGTCGATCCGCCCGAAGAACGGTGGCACGTGCCGGTCTCGTTTGAGTGACTCCAGCCGTTCGGCCCGATAACGGCCTAGCACTTCGGAGGTCCACGCGTCGCTGCCGGCGTCACCGACGCCCTCGGCCACCGCTCGCATCTGGTTGAGGCACTCATCCGAGCGGATCATGTGCGCGCGTTCGGCGGCGAGTTCTTCAAGGGCGCTGGCTTGGTCCGGGGCAGTCGACACAATCGGAAAACTTTACGCCGCATGCGATCCGGCGTCCACTTAATAAGGTCGGTCCTTTATGAACGTCGTCCTCGCCGGTTGCCGATCCACGCGTCGTATCGTCGTGCACTAGGGTCCGACTATGGCAAATGCGCGCGTCGTAAACGACGCGGTTGGGACGCGTAGACAACAGACGTTGCTGTGCCTGGCGCTGTTCGCGATCGCGTACTCCGCGCAGACGGTATCGCCGGTAATGCTCTTCTATACCGTCGATCTGAAGCTGTCCACGACGACCTTGACGTTGTTCTTCACCGTTTACGCGATCGGACTGATGATCGCTTTCCTCATTGGTGGGCCGCAGTCGGACAAGCGCGGCCGAAAGGCCGTCGTCGTACCGTCGATGGGTCTACTGCTGCTGGCAATCATCGCGTTACTCGGCGCCGCGGCGTGGGGCGAGCCGATGATCCTCATCGCGAGATTCGTCCAGGGTGTCGCCAGTGGTGCCGTTTTCACCGTCGGCACCGTCTGGCTCCGTGAGCTCGCCGGCACGAAACATGCGGCCGGCGCGGCGATGCGCGCCAGCGGGGTCATGGCCTTCGGTTTCGCGGTCGGACCGTTTGTCGCCGGCATCCTCGTCCAGTGGCTGCCGCTGCCGAGAATCCTCTCGTTCGTGATCGCCTTGATAGCGGTGGTCGCCGCAATCGCGATCGCCCGGTCCCTTCCCGAGACGATGACCGAGCACCGGCCGGGTCGAATCCAGATCGGGCTACCCAAAGGGACGGTGACCGGATTTCTCTGTTACCTCGTACCGTGCGGGTTACTGGTCTACACCTTCGCGATGCTCTCGCTGGTGGCGTTCCCGATCCAGCTCGGCGAGGCCGGGTTCGTGCAGATCTACTTCATCCTCGGCGTCAGTGCGCTGCTGGTGCAGGGCTTCGCGGCCCTGGCGACGATCTGGGCCAAGCGGCTGGGCCCTGGTAACGCCGGCTGGATGGCCGGGCTATGTGGCGCCGCTGGCTGTGCACTCGGTTACTTGGCGGTACAGCCGGGCGGCTGGCCGTGGGTGCTCCCGGCGTCCGTGGTGATTGGCCTCGCCGGCGGTCTGTCGATGACCTCCGGCGTGACCGTCGCGGATTTGCTCGCGCCACCCGAGCGTCGAGGTGCGCTGATCTCGATGTTCTACATCGTGGTGTACATCGGGTATTCCAGCCCGACGGTGCTGTCGCTGATCTGGGGTAAACAGACGATGGAACGTGGCAGCACGATCGTCGGGCTCGGGATTGCCGCGGCCGTGATCATGCTGATCCTCGCGATTCCCGGCCGATCAATTCTCGGCCGTCGAGCGGTGAGCGCAGCGAACGCAGCCGAGACTCGGTGAGTTGGCCAATGTCCGCAACGGTAGTTATGGGCATTTCGTAGTCACGAGGTCTCGGACACATCCGGACCCGGCGTCTTAGCCGACCGCTGAGTTGAGGCGCTCGACCTTGGCGGTCATCTGCCCGTCGTACCCGGGCCGGATATCTGCCTTGAGCACGAGGCCGACGCGCGGCGAGGTGGCGGCGACCGCGTCGATCGCGCGTTTGATGACGGCCATGACCTCGTCCCACTCGCCCTCGATGTTGGTGAACATCGAGTTGGTCTCGTTGGGGAGTCCGCTGTCGCGAACGACCTTGACCGCCGCCGCGACCCCGTCGGTGACGGAGCCGTCTTCGGACGCTGAACCTGGGGAAATGCTGAACGCTACGAGCATGCCTCGACTGTAGTGTCCGGCCGGCTACTCGGTGAGGTCCGGATAGCCGTACGACGAATCGGTGGAGATAATGCGCCCTTTCGGATGCAGCAGTCGTTGCGCCGCCCACACCGCAAGTGCGGAGATCCCGGCCGCGATGGTCGCGACCCCGAAGGCGAGATTGGCGTTGTAGGAGTCCACGATGATGCCCGAAGCAGACGTGCCAACGGCGACGCCGAGCGCGATCGTCGTACCGATCCAGGTGAACCCTTCGTTGGTCGATTCGCGGGGCACTAGCTCCTCGCACAACGTGAACGACGTAATCAGGGTCGGCGAGACTGCCATCCCGCAGATGACGACGAAGATCAGCAGCAGCCAGATATTGGTGGTCACGAGCATTGGCAGCGTCGCGATCGCGAGGGCGCAAAGAATGAGCAGCAGCCGGCGGTTGAGCGGTGCGAGCCAGTTGATCGTGCCCCAGACGATCCCGGAGAGCATCGAGCCGACGGCGAGCGCCGCGATCAGCACGCCGGCGAGCGAACTTTCGTGCTGCGACTTGGCGAATGCGACGAGTACGAGTTCAAACGTGCCGAGCGTCATTCCCATGGACAACCCGACGAGACACAGAATGCTCAGGCCCGGCGTACGGATGGCGGACGGACCTGAATAGCTCTCGGACCGGCCCGGCGGTGGTTCGGTCCGGTGTTGGGCCGCGAAGGTGAGGCTGCCGATGACGGCCAGTGCGGCGGCCACCACCATCCCGCTAGTCGCGTGCCCAGTGGAGGACAGAAACGTCACGAGCACCGGTCCGATGATGAAGACCAGCTCGTCGAGGACCGACTCCATCGCAAGTGCGGCCGGAAGCCGCCGAGATCCCTCGAGGAGGTAGGACCATCGTGCGCGCAGCATCGACCCGACCGGCGGGATACAGCCTCCGGCCAGCAACGCGGCAATGCAGAGCACCCACGCCGGCGCGAGGTTCTTGACCGCGATGATGAATAGCGTCGCGCCGGCACCGAACAGGATGACGACGGGGATGAGCACCCGTCGCTGTCCGAACCGGTCGGCCAAGCGGCCGAGGATGGGGCCCATGATGGCCGTGGCGATGGCGCCGACGGCCGCGACAGTGCCCCCGAGGCCGTATGCCTTGCCCGGATAGTTGCCGATGATCAGAAATACCGACCCGAGCCCGACCATGGAGAGCGGTAGCCGACCGATGAACCCGGAGAGTTCCATCGGAATCGTGTGTGGGGTGCGCAAGACCTCCCGATACGGACCTAGCACTGGCTCACCACGGAGGTAACGCTACTGGATTCGCCCGGCGACACGACGGATACGCGCGCGTTCGAAGTGTTCGCGGCCTAAAATTGCTGGGTGACTTCGCCAAATAACCAACGGGGGCCGCGGCACGCGAGTTCGGATCGGCACCCAATTCCGTTACGTCCCGTGCTCGCGGTGGTTGCCGTCGTCGTCGTACTTGTCGTCGTGGCGTTCATCGTGTTCGGCCAGACCGGCGCGGCGTCCAAGAAGTCTGCGAGCACCTCGTCGCCGTCGTCCTCGGTGTCATCATCGGCAAGTCAGTCAAGTACGTCGTCCGCCCCGCCGACCACGAACCCTGATTCGCTGCCCGCGCTGGACTGCGCCGGGCCGTCGTACGTCGTGACCGATGGCGGCGTGAGTGAGACGGCGCTGTTGTCCGACCCGGCGGGGATCGCCGCGACGTACCCCGGTGGGGTGCTCAGCCAGATCCAGGCCGGTTGCCTGGCGAACTCGACCTCCGGTGCAAGCGTGGTCATTGCGTTCGGTCCCTATCCGGACGGCAATGCGGCGTGCGCCGCGCGCCAGACTCTGCCAGGGACGAGCCTCAAGACGCTGAAAGGCAGCGCAACGGACGGACTGAGCAACCTGCTGTGTGTCTGCTCGTATCCTGCCGCCAGCCTGCCCAAATTGTCCGCCGATGCGTCGATCGGGGCGACCAGTGGATGGCAGGTCTACGACCTCGCGCAGTTCCTGGCCGACAAGGGGTACCTGGCCAAAGACGAGGCCAACCGGAGCGAAATGGCCGCGTCGGTCGTCGCCGCGGTGAAGGAGTTCCAGGCGGCGCAAGGAGTGACCGCCGACGGCATTGTCGGTCCAGAGACCTGGGCGAAGGTTACGGCAGCCGCGGGCTGCGGCTAGGTCAGATAGCGGTAGGCGTTGGAGCCCGGTTCTAAAATCTCGATCTCGAACGGCGCGTGCGCGGCGCGTTCGAGGAACGCCGGCAGGCTGTCCGCGTTACCGAGCTCGATTCCGACCAGCGCCGGCCCGAGCTCTCGGTTATTGCGTTTGACGTACTCGAACAACGTGATGTCGTCGTCGGGGCCGAGCACTGCGTCCAATAGCCGCCGCAGCGCGCCGGGCTCTTGGGAGAAGTTGACCAGGAAATAGTGCTTGAGGCCCTTGTGGACAAGCGAGCGTTCGAGGATCTCGCCGTACCGCGAGACGTCGTTGTTGCCGCCGGAGATCACGCAGACGATCGTCTCGCCGGGCCTGATCTCGATCACGTCGAGGGCCGCGATCGACAGGGCTCCCGCGGGCTCGGCGATGATGCCTTCGTTCTGGTAGAGGTCAAGCATGTGGGTGCACACGGCGCCTTCGGGCACGTCGACCATTTCGAAGTCCCCGGCGTACAGCACGTCGAACGGAGCGCTGCCGACCTGACCGACCGAGGCGCCGTCGACGAAGGGGTCCGGGGCCGGCAGCTTGACCGGCATCCCGGACGCCAGCGCTGCCTGCATCGACGGCGCGCCTTCGGGTTCTACCCCGATAAGTCGGGTCGACGCGGCCTGCTCGCGGCACCACACTGTCATCCCTGAGGCCAGCCCGCCGCCGCCGACCGGGATCACGATGGAGTCCGGTGCAGAGTCGAGCTGCTCGAGAATTTCCTTTGCGACGGTGCCTTGCCCGGCCATCGTGCGCGGGTCGTCGAATGGCGCGACCACGGTGGCGCCGGTCTGCGCGGCGTACTCCATCGCGGCCGCGGCCGCCTGGTCGTACGTGTTGCCGACGAACGCCAGCTCGACCTGATCTGCTCCGAGGGCGCGAATCCGGTCTCGCTTCTGCCGCGGCGTATTGCGCGGAAGGTAGATCCGGCCGGAGATCTCAAGCGTGCGGCACGAGTAAGCGACGCCCTGAGCGTGGTTGCCTGCGCTAGCGCAGACCACACCCGCGCGTCGCTCGGCGTCCGTCAACTGCGCCATCACGTTATAAGCGCCGCGCAGTTTGTACGACCGGACGACCTGAAGGTCCTCGCGCTTGAGATAGATCGTCGCGCCGTACGACGCGGACAGCCGGGGGCTGAACTCTAATGGAGTGCGCCGTACGACGGGGGCTATGCGTTCGCTGGCTGCTGCAATATCCGCCGCGCGGATTGGTGGGGCGGTTGGCATGTCGCCAGTTTAGAGGCCGATTCAGACCTCGCGGGGGAGTGTCTTGTCGTTGAAGGCGGTCACCGCGTCCTGATAATAAGTGCCGGTGACGGCCGCGCGTGCGTGCGGCGCGAGGTCCGGTGCCTCAAGAGTGTCGACCTGGCTGAACTGGTCGATGACCATCTTCGACGCGGCGATGGTGATCGGCGACCGGCCGGCGAGCAGCTCGGCGAACTCGAACGTCGTACTCTCCAGCGCCTCGTCTTCGACGAGTTCGGTGAGAAGGCCGATCTTGTCGGCCTTCGCCGCGTCCAGGATCTTCGCCGAGAACAACACGTATTTTGCCCATGCCGGGCCGACGATGCTGGCGAGTCGGCGGGTGGACGGTACGCCGTACACAATGCCGAGCTTGGAGGCGGTGATGCCGAGCTTCGCCGTCGTACTGGCAATCCGGAAGTCGCAAGCGAGGGCGATCTCGCAGCCGCCACCGACACAGTAGCCACGGATCATCGCAATGGTCGGTTTGGTCATTGCCGCGAGCTTGCGTTCCGCGGCATCGACTGCGTTCCGATAGCTGTCGGCGCCTTCCTCGGTGCCCCGCACAGTCTTGAACTCGCTGATGTCGGCGCCCGCGCTGAAATGATCGCCCGCTCCGGTGAATACCAATGCGCTGATGTCCGAGTCGGCCTCGACGCTATCCAGAATCGCCGGGATTGCCTGCCACATACGTAATGCGAGCGCGTTGCGTTTCTCGGCTCGGTTGAGGCTGAGGATCGCAACTCCATTGCGGACCTCGACGGAAAGTTCGCTGATACTGCTATGGATGGTCACTCATGCTCCCTGCTGTGATGGGGACACCAGGTTAACTTCCATGCAGGAGGTCGTACGCGGCGGCGCCCATTACGACCAGGCCGCATGACCTCCCGACCGTCAGAACTCGCGGCCTGAGTCCGTCGCTCTTGTGTGCGATGCCCATAGAATTCTGACGAGGTTCGCTTCTTGTCTATCGCGCCAGGCCGATCCGGCGGATTCTTGACCTGCTGTGCCCTAGTTGCGCCCTAGCGCCATCATGATTGGAAATACGTTGAGGAGTCTCCAAGTCGCGTTTGCCGTACTGGAATGCGTTGCCGAAAACCAGCCGGTTGGGGTATCCCTGATCTCGCGCGAGTTGGAATTGCCGAAGACTACGGTGCAGCGGTCGCTCGAAGCTTTGGCGCGCGAGGGATGGATTCTGCGCAGCGACAACCGGGACTGGATCCTGAGCAGCAAAGTGTTGGGTCTGGCTGCACACATGGACGTTCAGAAACACCTGTCGCGGGTCGCCAAACCGGCGATGAAGAAACTCACCGAGGCGGTTCAGGAGACCGTCCATCTGACTGTCCTTGAGGGATCGGTCGTTGTGTTGATCGAGAAGTCGTCGCCGGCGCGTGCGTTGCGCACGTGGAGTCGGATTGGCGGGACGCAGCCGGCCTATACCGCATCGACCGGCAAAGCGATGCTAGCGCCATTATCTGACGAGGAAATCCGACAGATTGTTGGCACCGAGTTGGCCGCACTTACGCCGCGCACGGTGACCTCGTTCGACAATTTTATGAAGAAGATCAAAGAGACGCGACGGAAGGGCTACGCGATTAATGATCGCGAAGGGAATCCAGATATAACGGCGATCGCGGCCGCCATCGTCGATCGTCTGGGACGCCCGGTAGCGGCTATCAGTATCTCCGCGCCATCGTCGCGTGTGCCGCGATCCAAGTGGGCCGAATACGGGGCCCTTGTCATCGGGGCGGCCAACTCCGTAGTCGTCTGATCTAAGCGCGGTTATTGACATCACCCTACGACCGTTGTTAAATGACGTCCGACGTCAAAACGGAACATGTGTTCCGTAAAACGGAACGGTATGAATCAGGATCGAGCGAGACTCAATTCTGAGTTCAGGTAGTCCAACGCATCTCCCGCCAACACGTGGTTAGCGATTTCTCCCAGTTGAACGAGCAAACACGCAAACCGTCTGTTGACGCGCTATTGGAAGGCACGTGGAATGAACCGTCATTTGAAATTTCTCGCTGCGCCGATTCTGGCTCTGGCGCTGGGTTTGGCGGCCTGCGGTGGAGGGTCGACGACAGATGGAGCGGGCAAAGATCTTGCGGATAAGAGCTCGCCATATCTAGCCGATGCCCAGAAGGAAGGCGCGGTCACCTGGTACACAGCGCACTACGACAGCGAGACCGCCGAGACCGTCAAAAGCCTATTTGAAGAGGCATACCCGAAGATCAAGGTGAGTCTCTATCGCCAAACTGCCCAGCGGATCTACCAGCGATATAGCCAAGAGGAAGATGCGGGACAGCCGTCAGCGGATCTATTAGGAATCACCGAGATGGGAATTGTCGCTGGCCTCGCCAAGGACGGCAAGCTCTTGCCTTTCAAGCCGAGGAAGGACCTCAACCGGATCAGCGCGTACTCGGCGTACGACGACCCCGCCGGCTACTACCACATTGGCGCTGTTGGCAACAACATCATCTCGTACAACACCGACCAGGTGAAGCCCGAAGACGCGCCGAAGAATTGGAGTGATCTGCTCGATCCCAAGTGGAAAGGCAAAATCGCGACCGGTAACCCGGGCGCCAGCGGTTATGTCGGAACTTGGGCAACGCAGATGTACCTGATGTTCGGCGATCAGTACCTGGTCAACCTACAGAAGCAGGACGTACTCGTCGGGCAGTCGGTCACCGATACGATTCCGCGGGTTGCCGGCGGCGAGCGTGCTGTTGGTGTTTCTTCGGATCAGACTGTCGCGCAGGCAATCAAGGACGGTAGCCCGATTGCGATGGTGTATCCGGAGGACGGGGCAGTGATAATGCCGTGTCCCAACGCGATTCCGAAGAGTGCCAAACATCCGGCGGCGGCAAAACTCCTGGCCGAGTTCATCTTGAGCAAGGGAGTGCAAAAGTACCTCGCGGAGAATGCGAGTCTTCTGCCGGTAATCGAGGGCGTCAACCCGCCCAAGAACTTGGATGGCGCCAAGACCGCCGACTACATCCGGCCGGAGTTGCCAGCGCTGGAGTCCACGGTTCCCGTAGTCATCAAACGCTGGCAAGCCCTGTTCGGCGCATGAGCGTGGCCACTTGGGCCACGATGCTGATACGCATGTCGCCCATGTGTGTTCGGGCCGGCGTACCGATGCCGTACACCGATGAGGAGTGTCGCGTATGTCTGTAGGACAGGAGTCGCCGGTACACATAGTGGCGGGCGCGCATCCGGGAGCGGTCGGCGCGCCACCGTCTCCGGGCCGGCCGGGTGAGGTCCGAACCAGGCGCCCCATGATCAGTGAGCGTGTCAAGTGGGGCATTCCGTCGTTCGTGACGTTGGTCGTGCTGTTGCTGGTGGTGGTATTACCACTCGCCTGGATCTTCTTCGACAGCATCAGTGATCCCAAGGGGGATGGCTTCACGTTCAGCAACTTCGTGGACGCCTTCAGCGCCCCGGAGTTCCTAAGGCCGGTCTGGAACTCAATCCGGCTCAGCGGAACGGTCATGATCTTGTGCGTCGTAATCGGCGTGCCGCTCGCATGGCTGGTTGCTCGCACAGACCTGCCTGGCGCGAAGCTGATGCGTTCGGCCGTCTATATCTCCTTTGTGCTTCCGTCCCTGATTACGGCGGTCGCTTGGGTCCTGTTGGCCAGCCCAAACTCGGGGATGCTCAATAAGCTGACCGATTCGCTGTTCGGTGTCAAGCCGTTCAACGTCTTCTCGATGACGTTCCTCGCGCTGCTGATCTCGTTCAGCTTGTTTTCGTATACGTTCATATTCACTGTGTCCAGCTTGGACAATGTCGGTGGAGAGGTTGAGGAAGCCGCGGCGATCATGGGTGCTGGCCGACTGCGAAGGACAATAACGATTGTGCTGCCGCTAGTGTTACCAGCGATCCTCAGTTCGATGATCGTGACCTTTCTGCAGACCATCGCGCTCTACGGAGCGCCCGCGCTGATCGCTGTTCCTGCCGGACAGCAGGTGATCACGACCCAACTGTTCTCGTTCTTCGCGTTCCCGCAACGCCCCGAACTCGCAGCAGCGTACGCACTTCCGCTCGTCATTTTCGCGGCGCTGTTGATCTGGCTTCGGAAACGGATCATGGGGCGCCGCAGCTATGTCACGGTGGGCGGTCGAGGCGGTGCGCCGTACAAAGTAAAGCTCGGCGCGTGGAAATGGCCTGCCGCCGTATTGTCATGGGGATTCTTTGTGATTGCGGTGTTGCTGCCCGCCGGCACGCTCGTATATATGGCGCTATTGCGAAACTGGACCCGGCTCGGTCTCGATCTGAACTTCGACAATTTCAACTGGGTATTCAACAACGGTGCGCAAGCGATCGGAAACTCCCTGGAGTTCGCACTTTGGACGGGGACGCTCTGCATGATCGTCGGTTTTGTCGTGGCGTATCTGTCGGAACGACGAAACAATCTGGTGAACCGTGTCCTCGCGTTCCTCACGACGACGCCGCTAGTAGTGCCGGGCATGATTCTTGCGATCGGAATGCTCGCGGCGTACTCCCGCCCACCAATCCTGATCTATGGCACGGGCGTCATTCTGATCGTCGCGTTCTGGGTCAGGTTCATGCCAATCGCGTTTCAGAACATACAGCCTGCGATTGCGCAGATTAACCCTGAGCTTGAGCAGGCGTCTCGGATTGGCGGCGCTGGGCTGGTCAAGACGATGGCACGTATTACGGTGCCGCTCGCCGGCGGGGCGATGGTCTCGGCGTGGATTTTTACCTTCGTCCTTTCCACTCACGAGATCAGTGCCGCGATGCTGCTGGTGGGTATCGACACGCAGGTGATGCCGACGCTCGTGACCAACCTCTATGAACAGGCCTTGTACGGACGAATCGCGGCGCTCGGAGTAGTAATGGTTGGCATCACGATGATCGCCGTAATTGTGGGCCGGATCCTGGCCAGTGATCGGTTTCTAGGCAAGAGGAGCAAATGATATGGGTTCGGTACTCGAACTGCGAGGGCTCGGTAAGAAGTTCGGCGACGCAACGGCGGTGGAGGATTTTCGGCTTGAGATCGAGGACGGCGAGTTCATTGTGCTGCTGGGCCCGTCCGGATGCGGAAAGACCACCACACTGCGAATGATCGCCGGGTTCGAGCATCCCTCGTCCGGGGAAATCCTCTTGAAGGACAAGGTGATCTCCTCGTCCCGACGCGTCGTCCCTCCGGAGCGACGCAACATGGCGATGATGTTTCAAAGTTACGCGGTGTGGCCGCATATGACAGTGGCTAAAAATCTCAGCTATGGGTTGAAGCTTCGCAAAATGCCGAAGCGGACCATGCAGACGCGGATCGAGGAGTCCTTGGCGCGGGTCAAGCTCGACCACCTTGCCGATCGCTATCCTGGAGAACTCTCAGGCGGACAGCAACAGCGAGTTGCGCTGGCCAGAGCACTGTCAGTGGATCCAACGCTTCTTCTCATGGACGAGCCACTGTCGAACCTCGACGCGAAGCTACGTGAAGAGATGCGTCAGCAGCTGCACGAATTGCATGCAGCGCTTCGTTTTAGCGCGGTATACGTGACTCATGATCAAAGTGAGGCGATGGCCTTAGCTGACCGGATCGTGGTCATGGACCAAGGCGTAATTCAGCAGGTGGGCACGCCGGCCGACCTGTACCTGCGACCGGCGAACGAGTTCGTCGCGGGCTTCATCGGGCGAGCGAACATGCTCCCGGCGACAGTTGTCGGTGACGGTGTGCTCGAGACCGGGTCGAAACGCATCCAATGCGCAAGCGTTTCCGACCTGCCCACCGGTTCGGATGCGTGGGCCGTTGTGCGGCCGATAGGCGTCAGCATTGTCGATGATGGTTCTACTTCTGATGCCGATTTCGAAGGTGTCGTGGAGGATGTCGTCTTTCTCGGTGAGTCCAAAGAGGTGCGGATCCGGTTGAACGGGTTTGAAACCCCGCTGCTGGCCGATATTAGCCCGTATGTCGGTGTACAAAATGGCGACAGCGTCATTTGTAGGCTCAATGGCGCGGTAGCTGTCGAGCGGGTGTCGGAAACCGTTGAGGCCTCGAGTGAGCTCGTCAGCGCGTAGGCGATCTCAACAAGGTGTCAGCCGATCGACGCGTGGACACCAAGCTCATCCCCATCGGCGCTCTCAAGCGCCGCCAACTATTGGAGCGAATCCTCTGTGCAAGCACTCGACCATTTGACGATCCTTGATATGACTCAGGTGATCGCCGGACCGTACTGCACGATGATGCTGGCGGACATGGGCGCGGATGTCATCAAGATCGAGCAACCCAGTACGGCCCCGCGGGCGATGGGATATCCGATGAAGGGCAGCGACGGCGCCGGTTTTCTGGCGGTCAACCGTAATAAGCGAAGCTTTGTAGTGGATCTCAAAGATCACGACGGGCGTGCGGCGCTGTTGGAGCTTGTGGCGCAGGCGGATGTGTTCGTCGAGAACTTCCGCCCTGGAGTCACCGCGAAACTGGGGATCGACTGGCCGACGCTTGCACACGTCAACCCGGAGCTGATTTACGCGAGCATCTCTGGATTTGGCCAGGACGGGCCCTACGCACAGCGCCCCGGCTATGACCTACTCGCACAGGCACTCTCCGGAATCATGAGCGTGACTGGTTCGCCGGATGGACCCC
This sequence comes from Antricoccus suffuscus, assembly GCF_003003235.1. Taxonomy (NCBI): domain Bacteria; kingdom Bacillati; phylum Actinomycetota; class Actinomycetes; order Geodermatophilales; family Antricoccaceae; genus Antricoccus; species Antricoccus suffuscus. The sequence goes on along the minus strand of NZ_PVUE01000025.1, from coordinate 5,763 downwards.
CTGCCAAGGCTGGGCTGCCGATTGGCGACCTGACCGCGGGTCTGGTCTGCTCGCAGGCCATCCTGACGGCGATCATCGCTCGCACTCGAACCAGACGTGGACAATATGTCGAGACTTCATTGCTCGACGCCGCGATTTCGCTGTCTGTATGGGAAAGCGCGGAGCTCTGGGCGACAGATCATGTCCCGGAGGCCTTGGGCAGCGCCCATCGTGCGACTGCGCCCTACCAAGCTGTCAAGGCGAAAGACGGTTACCTGGCCATAGCCGTCAACAACGCGAAGTTCTGGGCGGCATTCTGCCAGGTGATTTCACGACCTGCGCTTTTCGATGACGACCGATTCGCCACGAACCAAAACCGTATGGAGAATTTGCCTGCGCTGATCGTTGAAATAGAACAGGCGCTTAGCGATCGCACTGTCGACGAGTGGATCGACACATTCCTGGTCGCCGACATACCTGCGAGCCCCATCCTCGACTATCGCCAGTCGTTGTCGAATGAGCAAGTGCTTGCTCGCAAGCTCGTTCAGTACGTCGAGCATCCGATCGAGGGGAGCATCCCGGCGCTGGGAATACCCGCGAAGCTTAGCGACACGCCAGGATCGATTCGATTCGCGGCACCGCTACATGGACAGCACACCGTAGAAGTTCTTGGAGAGGTCGGGATGTCGAGCGACGAAATCGATCGCTTGGTAAAGCAGGGAAGTGTCTTTACGCCGGAATCACTCCACAAACGAAACAAAGCTAGTGCGCCGTAACTCTTGATGAATCGAGTTATCAACCACTTAAGCGCCGGGAGGCAAACATGACTGCACACGACAATATCGCCGACACGACGGCCATCCGACTCGAGCGGCCGCGCGCCGGCGTGGCAATGATTGTCATCGACAGCCCGCCTCGCAATCAGCTAGGCAAGGAGGAGAACCGTGCGTTTCTCCGGGTACTGGACGAGGTCGAGGCCGATACGGATTTACGTTGCGTCGTACTCACAGGCACGGACAAGTCGTGGTGTTCCGGGGCAAACTTGAAAGAACAAGAACAGGTCACCTCGCTCGACGACCTCAGCGCGTACGTCGATGCGCCGACCAGCTTGGGCGCGATCATGACCAGGATCGAGCAATCGCGAGTGCCTGTAATCGCGGCGATCAACGGCTTTACCCTCGGTGGCGGGCTCGAACTCGCACTGTGTTGCGACATCCGGATAGCGTCCACCAATGCGCGGTTCGTCTGCGCCGGTGTCAACGTCGGGCTCATACTGAGTTGGTGGCGGCTTCCTCGAGTCATTGGTATGGGCCGCGCAAAGGAGATGCTGCTCAGCGGCAAGATGTACGACGCGGCGAAGGCCGATCACTTCGGACTTGTCAGTTCCCTGCACGAACCGGACGCGTTGGTGCCCGCAGCACTCGATCTCGCTGAGCAGATCGCATCGCGCGCGCCGCTGTCGGTGGAGAACACAAAGGCCTGCGCGACGAGTGCCTTCGACCTGACTGCCAAGGAGGCGGCCACGCTACAACGGGAGAAGTTCCTTGAGATGGCGCAGACCCGCGACCACGCAGAGGCGCTCCGTTCATTCATCGAAAAGCGTCCCGCCATATACGAACGACGATAGGGCGTACTGCGCTCGAGATATCAAGAAAACTCGACGAGGAGACTCAAAATGGACCTTGGGCTAACAGGGCGGCGGGTACTGGTGACAGGTGCCACGGACGGGCTGGGTAAAGCCATCGCTGAGGGCTACATCGACGAAGGTGCGGTGGTTTTCGGCGCTGGGCGCAATCAGCAGAAGGCTATGCCGGAAGGATGCAAGGGGTCGTCGTACGTCGACCTGAGCACAGATGGCGCGCCGGAGCGGCTCGTCGAGTCCGCGGCCGCATCGATGGGAGGCATCGATACGGTCATCGCAGCCGCAGGCGGTGCCGTATCAGGAACGATTGAGTCTGCTTCGGACGATGACTGGGAAATGGCGCTGCAGACAAACCTGATGGCCGTGATGCGACTGTGCCGCGCTGCCGCGGATCCATTGAAGGTCCGGTCAGGACGCATCGTGATATTCGGCGCGGTCTCCGCGGCGGAACCGCGCGCTGATCACGTCGTGTCGAATGTTTGCAAGGCGGGCGTGACGGTGCTCGCGAAGACGCTGAGCCGCGAACTTGCCGGATACGACATATTGACCAACTGCATCGCGCCGGGCCGTATCCGCAGCGGGCAGTTGGATCGCGCATTTCCGGATGAGCAGGCTCGGCGGGCGTTCGCCGCAGACCGGATCCCGCTCGGACGATTCGGTGATGCAAAAGAGGTTGTACCGCTAACGCTGCTACTCGGGTCGGCTCTCAACACCTACGTGACGGGTCAGACGATTGCGGTAGACGGTGGAATGTCGATGAGCTACTGACGGTAGTTTCATTCCGTGCTCTCCACTGCCCAGTTCGGGTTTCTCGTCCTTGCCGGCTTCGGCGCCGGTTTGGCCGGGTCGATCGCCGGGCTGGCGTCACTAGCGAGTTACCCCGCGCTGCTATTGGTGGGAATCCCTCCTGTGCAGGCGAACATCACCAATACCGTTGCCCTGACTGCTAACACCGTCGGTGCCGTACTGGGTTCTCGACCCGAGTTGCGCGGAAAGGCTCGCTCACTGCTGCCGCTGGCTGCGTTGATGCTCGTCGGCGGTGCCGCAGGCGCGGTACTGCTGCTTGCGTTGCCCGGCACGGTCTTCGCTTTCATCGTCCCGTGGCTGGTTGCCGGGGCAAGCGGCGTACTCCTCGCCCGTCCGTACATCCTGAAGCGCCAGGTCGACGGTAACCACCTACGCCGGACCGGTCCGGTTTTCCTGATCGTGGTCCTGCTCGCCGCGATGTACGGCGGCTATTTTGGCGCTGGCGCAGGGGTTTTGGTCCTCGCGATGCTCAGCATGTCGAGCCGGGAGAGTCTGCCGCGGGTTAACGCCGAGAAGAACGTGCTGCTCGGGATTGCGAACTTGACCGCGGCCGTCGGGTTCGCGATCTTCAACCACGTGCACTGGCTCGCCGCTCTCGCGGTCGCGATCGGCGGCGTAGTCGGAAGCTTCATCGGCCCGAAGATCATGCGTCGGCTCCCCGAGCGTCCGACCCGAATCGTCATCGCGATCCTCGGGTTCGCGCTCGCCGCAAAGCTCTTATGGGACACGGTCTAGACGGCTATGGCCTTGCTGTCAGCAGGAAACGATCGCTGCTGATTGCGTCCGAGACTCATCGAAGCGTGTCACACTGATCCTCGTTCGACGTTTCCAAGACCTGACCTCCGGAGGAACCGCTCAGCCCAGATCCTCCGACTTTGGTTGTGGACAACGCAGGCACGTGTCGGACGCTTCTGCTTCGCTAGGTTGAGACCGCGAAGGAGTGAGGAATTTTGTTTGAGCGCGCGCAAATGGATCCCCTAGAACAACGAATGATTGAGATCGGCTTGGTGCTGGCGATCAAACGCGGGCGCCAGCACAGCGGCCTCGTTGATGACCTGGTTGCCGAAGCCGCGGCGGCCAGGTCAAAGGGTGTCTCAGGACCGACCGAGCTCGCGACCGACGTGTTGATGCAAGCACTGCAACAACTGTGGGAGGTCGGTTGGCAGCCGCTCGACTCGATCCATGCGGTACGACGCCAGGCGCCACGACTTGAGCCGCTCGCACTTGCGGCGGTAAGCGAGGAGGCGCGTCGCTCGTCGGCGGCGCTCCGCGCTCCGGATGGCTGGCTCGACCAGTTGGATGAACTCTTTCAACTCGACGAGGACGTCGAGGCGATCGCTCCGGCTCCCGAGCCCGAGGTCGGGCTGTTCGAGATCGAGGTGGAAGACCAGGAAGGGCCCGAGCCCCTTACAACGAAACCCTGGTCCGCGATCGACATGCAATCGGAGGCGGGCCGGACGCTACGCGACGCCTGGCTGGACGTGCTGAGGCTGATCGGCATCCTGTGCTACCAACCAGACATGCCCAAGCTCCTCCCGCCGCCGTCGAAGTGGAGTCGCCGGCATCGGCAGAATGGCGAACGGCAGACGACCGGCGCTCACAACGCGAAGATCCTCGGCCGTATCCGCAACCTTCTCGCCAAGGCCGAGGCGACGCCGTACGCCGCCGAGGCCGAAGCGCTCACGGCGAAGGCGCAGGATCTGATGACGCGTCACTCTATCGACGAGGCGCTGCTGCAGGGCGAGAACGAGAAGATAGCAATTCAGTCCACCCGGATCCACATCGTCGCTCCCTATGCCTCGGCCAAAGTGCAGCTTCTGCACCACATCGGCGAGGCCAACCGGGTCCGCGTTGTCTGGTCCAAAGAGCTCGCGATCGCGACGGTTGTCGGTACGCCGGTCGACGTACGCCAAGTCGAAATGCTCTTTACGTCGTTGCTGGTCCAGGCGACCCACGCGATGCTCGAGGAGGGCGGGTCGCAATCGGGTGGACACGATCGGTCGTCATCGTTCCGTAAGTCGTTCCTGTTGGCCTACGCGGTCCGAATAGGGGAACGGCTCGTCGAAGCGGACGCGCAGGCCACCGCGGCGGAAGCCAAAGCGCACGGCCGCGATTTGGTGCCGATGTTCGCGCGGCAGGCCGAAGCTGTCGAGAGCGAGTTTGATCGGCTGTTTCCGCGGCTGGGCAAGAGCGGGACCTACTCAGTCAATCCGCGTGGCTGGGACGCCGGTCGTCGCGCGGCCGACCGCGCACAGTTCTGAGGGGCCGATAGCGCCGTTTGGGTGATCGTGCGAAAAATAGAGTCTGACCTCTAGACAAGCGTCGATACCTCGGAGTAGAATCGAACGTACGTGCTAGTGAATGAAGTGACTGGCGAATGGAACGAGGTGAGTTGGTCGTGAGCGTGGCCTACCTCCCCGCACCCGACCGCCTCGCCACCGTCCAGCACGCGTTCACTGAGGCCGCGCGGGAGTTGATCGATACCGCCGACCGCGCCAGTTTGTCCGGGCTCGGACCGGCCGGGTTGATGCAGTTCGCCACTAACCTCGAACAAGCCCGTAACGCGTTGGCCGCGGTGGACCACGCGGTCATCGGCGCGCTAGAAGACACCAGTGCCGCGCAGGTAGCGTCGAAACGGACCATCGCGATCCTGCTCGCCGACACACTGCACCTGACGCACACCGACGCGCGGCACCGGGTCGAGGCCGCCGCCAGCCTCGGCCCGCGGGTCACGTTCACCGGCCAGCCGCAGCCACCGATGTGGGAGTACCTCGCGGCGCGGCAACGCGCCGGACGCCTCACCCCGGCCCAAGCCCGCGTGATCACTACCTGCCTGAACCACCTGGCCCACCGGCCCGACGTCTCCGACGCGGACCGCGGCGAGGCAGAAACCATCCTGACCACTCACGCCACCACCCTCGGGCCGAAAGACCTCACCCGGCTCGCGGCCGAGATCATCGACCGGTTGGACCCCGACGGTGACGAACCCCGCGACGAGCAACGCGCCCGGCAACGCGCCGTGCATTTTCACCACAGTGGCGCCGTGACCGGTCAGGTGACCGCCGAACTGCTCGCGAAACTGCGCGCCGTCCTCGACCCGCTCGCCGCGCCCCGACCCGCCGACGCGTCCGGGCGGGACGCCCGCAGTGGTGGGCAGCGCGTGCACGACGCGTTACTCACGGCAGTCAACCGACTCCTCGACACCAACAGCACCAGCAACAGCAGTCACGGCGGCAGCGATGGTGGTAGTGGTGCTGGCACCGGCAACGCTGGCAGCAACGGCAACGGCGGCGGCGATGGTGCTGGCACCGGCAACGCTGGTAGCAACGGCACCG
>NZ_PVUE01000024.1 GCF_003003235.1 Antricoccus suffuscus | reverse complement strand
ATCGACCCGGCAGAAGCCGAACGAGTCACCGAGCTCTGGGACCTGATCCGGCAACTCGCCGCCCACATCAACCTCACCATCCCCACACCACCAGAGGTGCATTTGGATGTCACGATCCCGGTCGACCTCCTCGCCGGCAGCGACCACGCCACCAATCCCGACACCAGCACCACCAGCCCCGACGCAACCAGAAGCCACGCACGCAACGACGGGAGCAGTCTGCCTCCAGCACCCGGCAGCGGCGACCAGCCGCCCGGCCCAGATAACCAGGTCGGCAAACCACCCGGGGACACCAGCGCCAGCGACGTCGGAAGCAGCAGCGGCAGTGATCCGTGCTGCCCACACACCGGAACGACCCGGTGGCGCGCCGGTGACCTCATCGATGAACGACACGCCGCGATCATCGACGGCATCGGACCGGTCGACCCCGACCTCGCCCGCCACCTCGCCGCCGACGCCCGCTGGCGCCGGGTCCTTCACGACCCAATCACCGGCATCGTCTACGACGTCGGGAAAACCCGCTACCGCCCACCAGCAGACATGCGCCGCCGCGTCATCACCCGGGACGTGACGTGCCGCTTCCCCGGCTGCGCCCGCACAGCCGCATACTGCCACCTCGACCACGTCATCGAATACCCGAACGGGCCCACCGCCGACACGAACCTGATCGCGCTATGCGAACTCCACCATCGGGTGAAACACCAAACCGGATGGCAACTAGTCCTCCACGACGACGCCAGTATCGACTGGACCAGTCCCACCGGCCGCCGCTACACCACCCACCCGCCAGGACGTAAAACACCACCCCGCCGCAAGCGAAACAAGAAAAACACCGCCGCCTGACTGGCCCAAGCACCGTCCCGCGCGGGGGTTCAATTACAACGCGATCTGCTCGCGACGAAAGACGACGACGAGCACTCTCAGAACAAGAACTACCGAAACGACCATCAACGCATAGCCAAGTACGTCGAACAGGCCGATGTTATCGGCCAGTCGCGGTCCTCCTCGAGTTCCCAGCAACATCACGGACATGATCCCCGCGGCAGATCCGATAACGGTGAGTAACGCCTGATGCAACCAACCGGTCATGACGCTCCGGTCGCGGCGATCAGCGAAATGACGGACATTGACGGTAAAGCGCCCCTGCTCCAGCGAATCAGCGACCCGGTCGACGCGGCGAGGTAGCCGGCGCAGCACGGGAAGCAGCGACATCAGTTCGTTCTCGACGGACTTGCGGATGACATTCGGCCCGGCTACGTCCGCCACTCGTTCCTCTTTCGCGACGCGGGCTTCGGCAAGAATGTCGAATGTCGGATCGAGGACCGTCAAGGTGCCGTCCAGGGTCGCAAACGCCCGAAAGACGGCCGCCACCTGAGGCGGAACCCCCAGCCGATGTGCGGTCACGACCCGGAAGAGCGCAGTGAACGCCGCCGTACCAGCCTGAACACCCGGCAGCGCGTATCGCACGATCAACTTGCCCACCGTGCGTTCTAGCTCACGTTCGTTGACCTCACCCGGACGATCCACTAGCTCCAGCAGAGCGTCTGTAGCCGACGACGAGTCTCCGGTCGTCAACGCCGCAAGCAGCCGGCCGATCGCAACACGGGTCGTCGCGTCGAGCCGTCCGACCGACCCGAAGTCCAGTAGCGCCAACGACCCATCTGCCTGCACCAGAATATTTCCCGGGTGCAGATCGACATGAAACAGCCCTCGCACAAGAACTTGGTCCAGTACGACGCCAAGTAAGGTCCGGGCAATCTGCTTGCGCCTAGCTGGCCCCATCTCGGTGAGCGATGCGGCCGCTGCACCTAGTGGTGTTCCGTCCAGCCGCTCCATCACAAGGACTCGACGACTACTCAGCTGGGGGTACGACGCCGGGACCCGGACACGCTTGTCAGACGGCGACATCGCCGCGATCGCGACAAGATTGCCCCGCTCGTTCGTGAAGTCGAGCTCCTCGCGTAGCGCTGCTCCGAACCCGCTGACGAGCGCGCGCAGGCCGATCGTCTTGCCCCACTCAGTGCGCGACTCGAGTGTCTTCGCCAACCTGTCGAGGATGTCAAGGTCGCGTTCGGCAGTCTCTGCGACGCCAGGGCGTCGTACCTTGATGACGACCTTCTCGCCGGAGAGTAGCGACGCAGCGTGCACCTGCGCCACAGAAGCAGCCGCTATCGGGGACGGATCGATATCGGCGAACGCCTCATCTAGCGAACGACCCAAGTCCTCTTCAATGACAGCTTTGACTGCTTCCCAAGGGATCGGGGCCGCGGCGTCTTGCAGCGACGACAGTTCCTGGATGAATTCCGACGGCAGTAGGTCTCGCCGGGTCGACAACTGTTGCCCGAGCTTGACGAAGGTGATCCCGCCGTCATCGAGCGCGCGGCGTAACGACCGCGCAAGGTCCTGCCGGGACGTCCGCGAGTCGAGCCCCCGGTGCCGATAGCCCCGGAAGAATCGCCTCAAGCCGTGTCGCGCGGCGATCCGCACAACCTGACAATAGCGGCGGGCCCGCGCAATACGAGAACGCCAGCCATGCCACAGCTCCAGCGGTCCAGGCAGTGATCCGGCGGGGACGATGACCTCGCCTATCACCAGCACCACCATGCCGATCAGGCTTGCGCAACACACCGACAGTACGACGAATACAACACCAGTCACCGTGTCGATCCTGGAGTCTGGAGGAAGCATCGTTCGCAATATCGGCGTCGCAAGACTTAGCGCGAACGCCGCCGCAATCAGCGTGCGCACCAGTCCCAGGCGCACGCCCAGCAGCCGGGTGATTACCGCGCTGAATGCGAGGATCGTGACGAATAGAAAGGGCAGGAAGATCACGTTTTCCAGTAACCAGCGCATCTAGATCCCCACTTGGTGTCTTTTGAGTAGATTCACCCGTTAAGAATCGACATCGGCGCGCCCGCGCACATCATTCGACGGTGCAAGGATTGTCATCCCTGAGAAGGAGGCGTCACCTCCTGCTCAAGGCCGGTCAGTCGTCGACGGCCTGGTACGCCGAAGTCCAGAAGTCAGTGAATACGTTCGGCATCTTGGGAGAGTCCATAGCCCGTTGAGTCATCAGTATTCCGACCAGGTCTTCGCGTGGGTCCGAGTACGCCGAGGTACCTAGGCCGCCGTCCCAGCCGAATGTGCCGACCGACCACGCCAGTCCGGTACGCCGCGTCACCACGGATACGCCCAGTCCCCATCCTCGATCACCTCCAAGCAGTACGGCGTTCGCCGATCGTTGCTCGGCGGTCAGGTGATCGGTAGTCATCAGTTCGACGGAAGCACGCGACAGTATGCGGGTACTCCCGGTCCGGCCACCGCCGAGCATCATCCGACAGAAGGCGAGATAGTCGTCCACGGTAGCCACCAGACCTCCTCCGCCGGACGCGAACTGAGGTGTCGTACTCCAATATCCACCTACCGAGTCGTCGAGCACGACGAGACCTGGCCCATTCGTTTCAGAGGTATAGGCACCTGGAAGGCGGTCCAGTTTTTCGGTCGGCACGTGAAACGCGGTGTCGCGCATACCGAGTGGCTCGAAGATGCGTTCTTGCATGAAAAGGTCGAGGGGCTGGCCGCTTGCCCGTGCAATGAGAACGCCGAGCACGTCGGCGCCGGTGTGATACATCCATCCCTCGCCCGGTTGGTGCGCCAGCGGCAACCGACCCAGACGTACCAGCCACTCGTCCGGCGGCAGTTGCGGAGGTATCCCGCCGGGCGCGAGGCCGGCTTCGTCCATCGCCGTACCAATGGGGGTGCTGCCGGGCGGCGCCATAACTGCGCCGATACCGAGCCGGAAGGTCAGTAGATCGCGCAGCGTTATGGGCCTGCGCGCTGGGACCGTGTCGTCTAGGTCCGCGCTGAGAGAACGCAATACAACGCGGCCCGCCAGCTCAGGAAGTACATCGTCGAGCGGATCATCCAGTCGGAGCACGCACTCCTCAACCAAAATCATCGCCGCGGCAGCAGCGATCGGTTTAGTCATCGAAGCAATCCGGAAAATCGTGTCCCGGCGCATCGGCTGGGTGCCGCCCACCGTCATCGTGCCGCACGCGTGCACGTGCGTGTGATCTCCTCGGCTCACGAGCGCCACGATGCCTGGTATTTCACCACGCTCGATGTATCCGTCCATGATCTGGTCCAAGCGACCCAATCGATCAGCGGAAAGTCCGCGCGGGCTCATTGTGCCTCCAACGAATTAGCGGAGCCGCGCTAGCGTGGCTCCGAGGTGACCTTGAGATGTCCGACTGCACGCGTAGCCTTCGAGGTGCATCAACATTGGTGCTTTGATGGTGACGCACCGAGGCCGTGATGGCAACGGTCTCATCGCGCCGTCATATACCTTGGACGCATCCCGCGCGAGTGGGCCAGCCGACTGAAAACGTCGCCAGTTCCTCTTGATTTTGTCGTACGCCTGTTCGATGATGTAGGGGTGACGTCTTCCCCATTGGCCGCGGCCGCGCTTGCAGATCTTCCACTGCAACGCGCGTCATCTCTGTCCGCAGCGACCACGTCACCGAGCGTCGTACCAACCGAAGTCATCCCCGGCAGCGAGATCGCTAAGCGTTACCAACCGACCCTCCCCGGCCTGATCGGACTCCTCGGGGGCACCGGTCTTAAACGCGGTGTCACCTATCTCGTCGAGTCCTCGACGTCACTGGCGATGGCGATGCTGGCCGGTCCGAGCAGCGCGGGCGCGTGGAGTGCCGCGATCGGGTTGCCGTCGTTCGGTACGCATGCCGCTGAGTGCCTCGGCATCGACCTCGCCCGGCTCGCGCTCGTGCCCGACCCCGCCGAGCACTGGCTTGACGTGGTTGCCACCCTCAGCGATGCGCTCGACGTCCTCGTCGTACGGCCACCTGGCCGACCCCGCGATGCCGACGTACGCCGGATCGCCGCGCGCATGCGCCAGCGCGGCTCGACACTCATCGTGCTCGACTCCTCGTGGCCAGGCAGCGAACTACGCCTGACCGTCGGGCGTAGCACCTGGCTCGGGCTCGACCGCGACGGGCATGGTCATCTCGCCGCTCGACACGCGCCGGTCACCGCCAGCGGCAAGGGGCGACCGTACGTCGAGCGCATGTGGCTGCCGGCACCAGACGGCACCGTCAGACCCTACGAGCCAAGCACCACACTGCGAGTAGTCCAATGACCAGCGACACTCTGTTTGACCCGGACGACCTAGCGCTCTTCGACCAAGAACCACTGCAGCGGGTCCTGGTCATGTGGTACCCCGACTGGCCTGTCGTCGCGGCGGCGCAGACCTGCGACATCTCAGACGCGCTCATCGCGGTCTTCGACAAGGGCGCCGTGCTCGCCTGCTCTCCTGCGGCCCGCCGACACGGCGTCGCACGCGGGATGCGCAGCCGGGACGCGCAGTCACGATGCCCGTCACTGCGCGCCGTGCCCTACAACCCCGCCGACGACGCCCGCACATTCGAACCGGTTCTGCGCGCTATAGAGGAGCTTTCCCCTGGCGTGGAGGCGATCCGACCGGGAATGTGCGCCACCGGCTCACGCGGGCCTAGCCACTACTTCGGCAGCGAGTCCGCGCTCATCGACGCGCTCGGTGACTATCTCGACAGCCTCGGCTACCCGGACGCACGTTTCGGAGTCGCCGACGGATCGTTCGCCGCGACACAGGCGGCGAAGGTCGACACGGTTGTCCCGCCCGGCGAGTCGGCGATCTTCCTGTCACGACTACCGGTCGACACACTGAGCCGGCCTGAACTAGCAGATGTGCTGCGGCGTATGGGTTTACGCACGTTGGGCGACTTCGCGTCCTTGCCAACCACTCAGGTCTCGGCCCGGTTCGGCGCAGACGGGGTCGCCGCGCACCGGTTGGCGGCGGGCATCGAACGCCGTCGACTAGCAATCCGCACACCCCCACCGGAGCTCTCCCTCTACGTCGACCTCGACCCGCCACTGGAACGGGTCGACACGATCGCGTTCGCCGTCCGCGCCAAAGCCGACGGGTTCATCGCGGCACTGGCCCGCTACGACCTTGTCGCGACATCCGTGCGGATCGTGCTGCGCGACGAAGATGGCAAGACCTCCGACCGCTTGTGGCGGCACCCGAGGTGGTTCAACTCCAACGACGTCGTCGACCGAGTGCGCTGGCAGGTGCAGGCTGCGACACCCGCCGACACCGGCTCCGGAGTGGGCATCCGGGCCGGCGGCGCGCTGACCTCCCCGATCACGACCATCATCGTCACTCCGCAGCACGTCGACCGGATCGGCGTGTACGCCGACGGGCTATGGGGAGACAACAACCCCGACGAGCGCATCCACCGGGCGTTCACCCGCGTGCAGAGCATGCTCGACCACACTGCGGTCGTCACCGCCGTGCGCAGCGGAGGGCGGGCGCCCGTCGAACACACCACCCTGGTGCCGTGGGGCGAGGCGCTGACACCGCGGCGCGACCCGACACCACCCTGGCCGGGCCGTTTACCCGAACCTGCGCCGTCGCAGGTGCTCGCCACCCCTATCGCCATCCAGGTGCGCGGTACGACGTCGCCGCTGATCGTCAGCGATCGCGGCACGCTCAACGAGCAACCGGTCGCCATCGCCTATCGCAACGGTTCGACCGATCCCATCGACGCCTGGGCCGGTCCGTGGCTCAGCGACGAACGCTGGTGGAACGCCGATGCGGCCCGGCAACTCGCCCGGCTGCAGGTCACTACCGACGAGCATGCCTATCTCCTCGTCTTCACCAAGGGCCACTGGTGGATCGAGGCCTCCTATGACTGAGCTGATCTTATGACTGAACTGATGTCGACCGAACTGATCTCGACCGGGCTGGTGACGTGATGGGCTGGAGCAATCCGCCGGTCTCCTGGTCCGAACTACACCGCCGACTCTCCGCGGGTCCTCAAGACGGTGTCACCATCGCCGACGGCGGTGACTCTCCCGCGTGGACCCGGCACCGTCCGGCGTACGACCCACCGCCCGACCGACCGCAACGTCCCGACGGTGAAGTTACTCCCTACGCCGAGTTGCACTGCCACTCCAACTTCTCCTTCCTCGACGGGGCAAGCCATCCCGAGCAGCTCGTTGAAGAAGCCGTCCGGCTCGGGCTGCATTCACTGGCGCTGGCCGATCACGACGGGTTGCAAGGTGTCGTGCGGATGGCCGAGGCCGCCGACGAATACCACCTGCCGGCCGTCTTCGGCGCGGAGCTGTCGCTCGAGCTCACCGCGCCGCAAAACGGCGTACCCGACCCCGAGGGCGCGCACCTGCTCGTCCTCGCCCGGGGCAAGGAGGGCTACCACCGGCTGGCCGGCGCGATCACCGACGCCCAGCTGGACGGGGCCGAAAAGGGCAAACCCCGCTACAACCTTGAGCAGCTCGCGGCCACCGGCGACGGTCAGCTGATGGTCCTCACCGGCTGCCGCAAAGGCCTGGTCCCGTTGGCGCTGTGTGGCAAGGATGGCGAGAAGCTCGGCGTACCAGGGTTTTCCACTGCCGCACAGCGGTTCGACGCTGCGCATGGCGAGCTCGACCGACTGACCGCGTTGTTCGGCCACGACAATGTCCTGGTCGAGCTCATCGACCACGGCTACCCGCTCGACCACGAACGTAATGAGGCATTGGCCGCCCTGGCCGCGGAGGCCCGGCTTCCGGTCGTCGCGACCAACAACGTGCACTACGCAACCCCCGACCGGCGACGGTTGGCGATGGCCGTCGCCGCCGTACGCGCCCGGCGCAGCCTTGATGAGCTCGACGGCTGGCTACCTGCGGCGGGCACTGCGCACCTGCGTTCCGGCGCGGAGATGGCCGCCAGATTCGCCCGTTTCCCAGGCGCCGTCGCGCGCACCGTACAGATCGCCGACGAGCTGTCGTTTCCGTTGCGTTCGGCCGCGCCGCAACTGCCGCACCTGGACACCCCGCCAGGCTACGACCTGATGGGCTGGCTGCGCGAGCTCACCTGGCGCGGCGCGCGGGAGGCATACGGCAACCCGGAAAAACCTACCGACACCGATGCCTATCCTCGGTTGGAAAAAGAGCTCAAGGTCATCGAGGAGAAAGACTTTCCCGGCTACTTCCTGATTGTGCATGACATCGTGCAGTTCGCTAGGCGAAACGGCATCTTGTGCCAAGGTCGCGGATCGGCGGCCAACTCCGCGGTCTGCTACGCGCTCGGGATCACCGCCGTCGACTCGGTACGGTTCGGCTTGCCATTCGAGCGTTTCTTGTCGGCCTCGCGCAACGAGGAGCCGGACATCGATATCGACATCGACTCGGACCGCCGCGAGGAGGTCATCCAATACGTCTATGACAAGTACGGTCGGCGCAACGCCGCTCAGGTCGCCAACGTCATCACCTACCGGCCGCGCTCGGCCGTACGTGACATGGCCAAGGCTCTCGGCTATAGCGTCGGGCAACAGGATGCGTGGTCCAAGAAGATCGACAGCTGGTACACGATCCCGAAGCGCGACGATACCGCCGAATCCACCGAGCCTGCGGAGCCGAGCTCTGACATCGACGAGATTCCCCGTGACGTCCTCGATCTGGCCTCCGAGCTGCTCAACTTCCCGCGGCACCTCGGCATCCACTCCGGCGGCATGGTTCTCACCCGTCAACCGGTCGGCGATGTCTGCCCGATCGAGCACGCCCGGATGCCAGGGCGCACCGTACTGCAGTGGGACAAGGACGACTGCGCGTCGATGCGGCTGGTGAAGTTCGACTTGCTCGGCCTGGGGATGCTGTCCGCACTGAGCTACTGCATGGATCTCGTCGAGACCCACCTCGGCGAGAAGTGGACACTCGCGACAATCCCCAAGGAGGAGCTCGGCGTCTACGACCAGCTCTGTCGCGCCGACACCGTAGGTGTGTTCCAGATCGAGAGCCGCGCCCAGATGGCGACCCTGCCCCGGCTGCGACCACGGTCCTTCTATGACCTCGTCATCGAGATCGCGCTGATCCGGCCGGGACCGATCCAGGGCGGCGCGATCCACCCCTATATCCGCCGGCGGCGGGGACATGAACCGATCACCTACCAACACGACTCGCTTGAGCCTGTCCTCAAACGCACCCTCGGCATTCCGCTGTTCCAGGAACAACTCATGCAGATCGCCATGGCCGTCGGTGGCTGTTCCGGAGCCGACGCCGACCTGCTACGCCGCGCGATGGGATCCAAACGCGGGGTCGAAAAGATCGGTTACCTTAAGGAAAAACTGTACGACGGCATGCGCGACAACGGCATCACCGGCGCACTCGCCGACAGCATCTACGACAAGATTGAGGCGTTCGCCAACTTCGGCTTCGCCGAGAGCCACTCGATCTCGTTCGCATCACTGGTCTACGCCAGCTCGTGGCTGCGGCTGCACTACCCCGGCGCATTCCTGGCCGCCCTGTTGCGCGCCCAGCCGATGGGCTTCTATTCCCCGCAGTCTCTCGTGGCCGACGCCCGCCGACACGGCGTCGAGGTCCGAGAGCCCGACATCCAGCTGTCCGGGACGTACGCCGGGATGGAGCCGGCCGACCTCGACTGCGACGTATGTCCGCCGCGCACAGTGCGGCTGCTACCCACCGGCGAGCGGCGCTGCATCGACGACCCCATCCTCACCGAAGGCAGTCTCACTTGGCAGCCCGACGGCGACTTCGACAGCGCCCCACATCGCCGCGACGGTGACTTCGCGATCCGGTTAGGGCTGCAGTCGGTGCGCACGATCGGCGCCGACCTCGCCCAGCGCATTGTTGACGAACGTGCCGCGCGAGGCCGCTTCGCCACCATGTCCGACGTCGTACGCCGGACCGGCCTGACGACGCCTCAGATGGAGGCACTCGCGACCGCGGGGGCATTCCGCTCGTTCGACCTCGATCGGCGCGAGGCGCTCTGGCAGGCGGGACCAGCCTCACGCGAACGTCCCGAGCAGCTGGCCGAGTCCGGTTCCCCACTCGACGCGCCCACGCTGCCGCAGATGACCGACGGCGAGACCAGCATGGCCGACCTCTGGGCCACCGGCATCACCACCCAGGACCACCCGATCCAGTACGTACGCCAAAGCCTCGACAAGCGGGGCGCCGTACCGGCCGCGATGCTGGCCAAGCTGCCCACCGGACGACGAATCTTGGTCGGCGGCGTGGTCACTCATCGGCAGCGTCCGGCCACCGCGTCCGGGGTGACCTTCATGAATCTCGAGGACGAGACGGGCATGGTCAACGTCGTTATCCCGGTGCCGGTGTGGAACAAATATCTCCGGGTAGCGCGCGAATCGTCGGCACTGTTCATCCGCGGCATGCTGGAGAAAAATGACGGCGCCATCAACCTCGTCGCGGACAAACTCGAACCGCTGCCGATCAACATCGCGTCGATGGCACCGACCACCGGTCTGCCGCGCATGTCGCGCGACTTCCGATGATCCCTGGTCCCGTTCTCACCGATCTGGCAGTCTGTGAGCATGTCTAACGATTCCGATATCCGCACCGCAACCGGCGCCATCCCCACGATGTGGTTCGAAGACTTCATTCCCGGCGAGATCCATGACCTCGGCACGGTCGTGGCCGAACACGACGAGGTCGTCGACTTCGCCAAGCGCTACGACCCGCAGTGGTACCACATCGACGAGGACGCGGCGAAAGCCAGCCAATGGGGCGGACTGATCGCCAGCGGCTGGTGGACGGGCGCGGCGATCATGCGCCAGTACGTCGAGCACATCCTGTCCAAGGCAGCGCCCGATGCCTCCCCGGGCATGGAAGGCATGCGCTGGCTCAAGGCGGTCTACGTCGGGGACACGCTGCACGTCCAGCTCAAAGTGCTCGAAACCTCACCGTCCTCGCGCGGTGATCACCTCGGCACCGTACGCATCGAATGGACCGTGAGCCGCGACGACGTACCGGTCGCAAGCATGATCGGCCGCGGCTGGTTTTTCCGCCGCCCCACCGCATAACACCACGCCCAACTACACAAGGAGATACATGACCGACGCACAGGCAATCGACGCAAAGCGACCACGCTCGAATAATCCCAACCCCAACACGACATGGCTGGCCAGCAAGCGATCCGAAGCGATCATCGAGCCGGACCTGCCGATCATCGACCCGCACCACCACCTATGGGACCGCGCCGGCAACCGCTACCTCCTCGACGAGCTGATGGCTGACATCTCAGGCGGGCACAACGTCCTCGCGACCGTCTTCATCGAGTGCTCCTCGATGTATCGCGCGTCCGGGCCGCGAGAGACTGCCCCGATCGGCGAGACCGAGTTCGTCAACGGCATCGCCGCGATGAGCGCCAGTGGTACCTACGGACTGACCCGCGCCTGCGACGGGATCGTGAGCTTTGCCGACCTGATGCTCGGTGACCGGGTCGAGGACGTGTTGCAAGAGCACATCCGGGCCGGCGGGGAGCGGTTTAAAGGCATCCGGCATGCGGCGGCGTGGGACCCCAGCGAAGAGATCGGCCTGAGCCACACCAACCCACGCAGTGACATGTTCAGCACCAACGAGTTCCGGGCCGGGTTCGCCCGGCTCCAGCCACTGGGGCTGACGTTCGAGGCGTGGCTCTACCACCCGCAACTCGACGCGTTCGCCGACCTTGCCGCAGCCTTCCCGGAAACCAAGATCGTGCTCAATCACGTCGGTGGCCCGCTCGGGATCGGCGCGCCGTACGCCGGCCACCGCGACGAGGTCTTCGCGACGTGGCAGGAGTCCATCCGCGCGGTCGCGCAAAATCCCAACGTCTACGTCAAGCTCGGCGGACTGGGCATGAAGGTCAACGGCTTCGACTTCCACAAGCTACCTGCACCACCGACGTCCGAAGACTTGGCCAAGGTCTGGCGTCCGTACTTCGAGACCTGCATCGAGCACTTCGGCGTACGCCGGTGCATGTTCGAGAGCAACTTCCCGGTCGACAAGATTTCCGGCAGCTACACGACCTACTGGAACGCGTTTAAGAGGATCGCGTCCGGTGCGTCGGCGGACGACAAGGCCGCGTTGTTCTCAGGCACCGCTGCGGAGTTCTACCGGCTCGACGTCGCCGCATACCCCAGCTAGTTTCTTCGGGAGGTCATACGCCGCGGCGGGTACTGCAGCCGCCACGTATGACCTCCCGCAACGATGAGCGTTAATATCCCCGCGCACGAGCGTTGAGAACACGTAAACAAATACGCGATCGAGCCGATCCTGCTCTTGACTGAAGTCGATCGGCGGCCACCAGACGCCGCCGACGACCACGTCGAGGAGCATCGGTAGTGAGCGCACAAGACATCGCGGGCCTGGTGATCACCGGCCTACTGGTCATCTACTTGGTGATCGCGCTGGTCAAGGCGGAACGGTTTTGACCGGCGACTGGCGGTACGGCGCCATCCAGCTCGCGATCTTGGTGGTCGCCATTGCCGTCGTGCAACGACCGTTGGGCAATTACCTTGCTCGGGTCTACTCCAGTGAGCGGCACCTGCGCGTTGAAAAGTGGATTTACCGGGCTATCGGCGTCAATCCCGATGCCGACCAGCGCTGGCCGGCCTACCTACGCGGCGTGCTCGTCTTTTCCGGCGCGTCAGTGATTGTGCTCTTTGTAATCTTGCGAGCACAAGCCTGGTTGCCACTATCCCTCGGACACCCGGGAATGCCGGCGGCGCAGGCATTCAATACCTCCGCATCGTTTGTCACCAATACCAACTGGCAGTCGTACGCCGGCGAACAGTCGCTCGGTGACGTCGCCCAGATGGCCGGTCTCGGCGTACAGAACTTCGTGTCGGCGGCGGTCGGAATGGCCGTGGCGGTGGCGGTAGTGCGCGGCCTGATCCGCACAAAGACCGGTCGGATCGGCAACTTCTGGAGCGACCTGGTCCGTGGCGTCGTCCGCGGGCTACTCCCACTCGCGTTCGTCGCCGCAGTCGTCCTGCTCGCCGGCGGAGTGATTCAAAACTTCAGTAGCGCAGTACATGCCGCCGGCGTCGCAGGCACCGGCCAAAACCTCCCGATGGGCCCGGTGGCCTCGCAAGAGGCAATCAAGCTACTCGGCACCAACGGGGGCGGGTTCTTTAACGCCAACTCCGCCCACCCGTTCGAGAACCCGACCTGGTGGACCAACCTGTTCGAGATCTTCCTGTTGCTGGTGATTCCATTCAGCATGCCGCGGGCCTTCGGCCGGATGATCGGTTCGGTGAAACAGGGCCGCGCGATTCTGTTCGCCATGACAGTTCTTGCGCTCGGCTCGACGGTGATCACTTTCGTCAGCGAACTGATGCACGGTGGGACGGCTTTACAGGCCGCCGGCGCGGCGATGGAAGGCAAAGAGGTTCGCTTTGGTGTCACGCCCTCCGCGCTCTTCTCGAGCGCGACGACGCTGACGTCGACCGGCGCGGTCGACTCCATGCATTCGTCGTACACGCCATTCGGCGGCGGAACGCTGATCGCCAACATGGCCGTCGGCGAGGTAGCGCCGGGCGGCGTCGGATCCGGGCTGTACGGGATGCTGGTGCTGGCGATCGTCGCGGTATTCGTCGCCGGGCTCATGGTCGGGCGTACGCCGGAGTTCATCGGCAAGAAGATCGGCGCCCGGGAGATGAAGCTGATCTCGCTCTACATCCTGGTGACTCCGGCGCTGGCACTCGTCGGCACCGGCATCGCCATCGCGATCAACGCAGGACGCGCGTCAATCCTCAATCCCGGAGCCCATGGCCTGTCCGAGGTGCTCTATGCGTTCACATCCGCGGCGAACAACAACGGCAGCGCGTTCGCCGGGCTGAATGCGAACACCAACTTTTACAACATCGCCCTTGGAACCGTCATGATTCTCGGTCGTTTCCTGCCCATCGTCATGATCGTCGCACTCGCCGGATCTTTTGCGCACCAGACGATTACGCCCTCGACCGCTGGAACGCTGCGGACCTACGGTGCGCTGTTCGTGGCGTTCCTCGTCGTCATCGCGATTGCCGTCGCCGCGCTGACCTACTTCCCTGCCTTGGCCCTGGGGCCTCTTACCGAAGGAATCGCATGACCACGCCTCATCCGGTCGCCGCCGGCTCATTCGACCCGCGCCAACTGGCCCGGTCACTTCCCCTCGCACTCCGCAAACTCAATCCGCGTGGTCTGTTCCGTGCGCCGGTGATGTTTGTCGTCTGGGTAGGTGCCGTGCTCACGACCGTCATGGCGGTCATCGACCCGTCCGTTTTCGCGTGGACGATCGCGGTGTGGCTATGGCTAACGGTCATATTCGCGAACCTTGCCGAAGCCGTGGCCGAGGGGCGCGGCAAGGCGCAGGCCGCGACGCTGCGTCAGGCCAAGAAGACAACCATCGCGCACCGCGTGATCGGCGGCTATGTCGAAGAGGTCAATGCGTCGATGCTTGAGGCGGGAGAACATGTGCGGGTTCGCGCAGGTGAGGTGATTCCCAGCGACGGAGACGTGGTAGAAGGGATCGCGAGCGTCGACGAGTCGGCGATCACCGGCGAGTCGGCGCCGGTCATCCGCGAGTCCGGCGGCGATCGCTGCGCGGTGACCGGCGGGACGAAGGTTCTCTCCGACGAGATCATCGTCCGGATCACCGCGGCACCCGGAGATACCTTCATCGACCGGATGATCGCCCTCGTCGAAGGCGCCAAGCGACAGAAGACGCCCAACGAACTCGCACTGAACATCCTGCTGGCGAGCCTGACCATCGTCTTTCTACTGGCCGTTGCCACCCTCGCCCCCATGGCGGATTATTCGCGCGCACCGCAGTCAATGATCGTGTTGGTGGCACTGCTGGTGTGTCTGATTCCCACCACGATCGGCGCGCTGCTGTCGGCTATCGGGATCGCTGGGATGGACCGGCTCGTACAGCGAAATGTGCTGGCAATGTCCGGACGCGCAGTCGAAGCCGCCGGCGATATTGGGACCTTGCTACTGGACAAGACCGGCACCATCACGCTCGGCAACCGCCAAGCAGTGCAGTTTGTCCCGGTCGACGGCATACCCGCAGAGGCCCTCGCCGATTCCGCGCAGCTGTCCTCACTAGCCGACGAAACGCCGGAAGGGCGCTCCGTGGTCGTCCTCGCGAAGTCGCAGTTCGGCCTGCGCGCCCGCGAAGAAGGCCTCATTCCAGGCGCGACTTTTGTGCCGTTCGAAGCCACGACCCGCATGTCCGGCGTCGACCTCGTGGAAGGTCGTCAGGTACGCAAGGGCGCGGCCGCCGCGGTGATCGCGTGGGTGGCGGACAACGGCGGCGACGCCACGGCCATCACCCCGGTAGTCGAACGCATTTCGGCCTCCGGAGGTACGCCGCTGGTTGTCGCCCAACGGCTACCGGGCGAGCCGGCGGAGGCCCTCGGTGTCATCGACCTGAAGGACATCGTCAAGGACGGCATCCGCGAACGGTTTGCCGAGTTACGCCGAATGGGTATCCGCACCGTCATGATCACCGGCGACAACCCGCTCACCGCCAAGGCCATCGCTGACGAGGCAGGCGTCGATGACTTCCTCGCCGAGGCGACCCCTGAAGACAAGATGCAGCTGATCCGGTCCGAGCAGGACGGCGGCACGATGGTCGCGATGACCGGTGATGGCACCAACGACGCGCCCGCGCTAGCCCAGGCCGACGTTGGGGTCGCGATGAACACCGGGACGTCGGCGGCCAAAGAGGCCGGAAACATGATCGACCTGGACAGCAACCCGACGAAGCTCATCGAGATCGTGGAGATCGGAAAACAGCTGCTGATCACTCGCGGCGCGCTGACGACCTTCTCGATAGCCAACGACATAGCGAAGTACTTCGCTATTCTGCCGGCAATGTTTCCCGCGCTCGGCGTACTCAACATCATGGGTCTGCATAGCTCGCAGACCGCGATCGTGTCCGCGGTCATCTTCAACGCGCTCGTCATCGTCGCATTGATCCCGCTAGCCCTTCGCGGCGTGCGGTACCGGCCGATGTCCGCGTCCGCGATGCTGCGGCGCAATCTGCTGATCTACGGATTCGGTGGCCTCGTCGCGCCGTTTATCGGGATCAAACTAATCGACCTGCTGATCACGTTCCTGCCGGGATTGCATTGACTCCCCCGACGATCGACCCAACTGAGATGAGGACCAAATGACGTCGCTTCTGCGCACCGGTGTGACCGCGCTGCGCGCGCTGGTCGTGTTCACGATTGTGCTCGGGATAGCGTTCCCGCTGGCGATCTGGGGAGTCGGGCAGGTCGCATTCAACGCTTCTGCAAACGGCTCGTTGATCAGATCTGACGGCAAGGTGATCGCAAGTTCCCTTATTGGGCAACAGTCTTCCGGCCCCCAGTGGTTTCACTCACGCCCGTCCGCAGCGGGTAAAGGGTACGACGCCGAGTCCTCGTCGGGAACCAACCTTGGACCGAACAACCCGGCGCTGACGGCACTGATCGAGAAACGCAAGGCCGCCATCGCGGCCGAGGAAGGTGTCGCGGCGGGTGCCGTACCGCCCGACGCGGTGACAGCTAGTGGAAGTGGACTTGATCCGAATATCAGCTCGGCGTACGCCTACCTGCAGGTCGCTCGGGTGGCACGCGAGAACGGTCTGGACCCCGCGGTCGTGCGTGCGCTGGTTACGAGCCACGTCAGCGGCGGGGTGATCTCCCCCGCACTTGTAAACGTCGTAGAGCTAAATCTTGCGCTCGCTCACATCACTGGACGGACAATGGGCTAATGAGCATTGATGCCGATGGAGAGCGGCGAGGCAGGCTTCGGGTCTACCTTGGGGCGGCACCGGGGGTAGGTAAGACGTTTGCCATGCTCGGCGAGGGACATCGACGCCTCGGCCGCGGGCAGGATGTGGTGATCGGTTACCTCGAGGACCACGACCGCCCACGCACTCGCGAAGCGGCATCGGGCCTGCCCGCCCTGGCGCGGCTCTCAGTCGACTATCGCGGCTCGACCTTTCACGAACTCGACGTCGCCGCCGTAATCGCCCGGCGGCCATCGATCGTGCTCATAGACGAACTTGCGCACACCAACATCCCAGGGACAGCTCACCAGAAACGCTGGCAGGACGTCGAGCAGATCCTCGCCGCCGGGATCGATGTCATCACCACCGTCAACGTTCAGCACCTCGAGTCGCTCAACGACGAGGTCACGTCCATCACCGGCATCACCCAACGCGAAACCGTTCCCGACCGAGTTGTGCGCCTGGCCGCGCAGATCGAACTCGTCGACATGTCCCCCGATTCCTTGCGACGACGGCTCGCGCACGGCAACATCTACCGCCCGGAGAAGATCGACGCCGCACTGTCCAACTACTTCCGGATCGGCAATCTGACCGCGCTGCGGGAGCTCGCGCTGCTGTGGCTCGCCGACCGTGTCGACGACGCGCTACTGGATTATCGGAACCGACATGCGATCGCCCAGACGTGGCCGGCCCGCGAACGAATCGTCGTCGCGCTGACCGGCGGCACCGAAGGCGAGTCACTGATCCGTCGGGCCGCGCGAATCGCAGCACAGTCCTCGGCAGCTGACTTGCTCGCGGTCTACGTTGTCGGCGGCGATCATCCGCAGGCGGTATCTCCTGGCGCGTTGGAAAAGCAGCGCAGACTCGTGGAGGACCTCGGCGGCAGTTTTCACGAAGTCCTCGGAGACGAGGTCGCACAGGCGCTGCTCGAATTCGCCAGGGGAACCAACGCGACCCAATTAGTGCTTGGCAGCAGCCGACGTGGACGACTTCGCTCCGTGCTGCGCGAGGGCGTCGGACCCGTGGTAGTACGCGAGTCCGGTGACATCGACGTACACATCGTGACTCACGAACACGCCGGCAAGAGGTCCTGGCGCGGCGGCACAGAACGCGCCGCGTTGAGTCTTTCGCGGATCGTCGTGGGGTGGGTCAGCGCCTTGCTTGCACCAGCGCTGCTGACGGTGGTGCTACGTCTGACCGCTCAGTTGCATCAACTCCCGACCGAAGTGATGTTGTACCTCTCGGTGGTCGTCGCCGTGGCAATTGTCGGCGGCCTGTGGCCGGCGTTGACCGCCGCCGTGGTCGGCACGATCCTGCTCAACTACTACTTCGCGCCCCCGCTGCACACATTGACGATCGCTGCTCCACAAAACATCTTTGTGCTCGTCGTCTTCTTGCTCGTCGGCGCGGCAGTTGCGATCGTCGTCGATCAGTCCGCGCGACGCAGCGCACAGGCAATCACCGCGCGCGGAGAGGCCGACGCGCTCGGCCTGCTGGCGCGCAGCGTGCTGCGTGGCGAGGCAGAGATGGGCGCACTGCTCGAGCGGGTGCGTACGACGTTCGCAGCCGAGTCTGTCTCTCTATTGGAAAACAGCGATGACGAGCCTGGCTGGCGATGCGTGGCGAGCGCTGGTGATCGCGCGCCCGACGTCGAGCCCGAGGACGCGAGTGCCCATGTGCAGATCAACGACCATCTCGCGTTGGCGCTGCGCGGACCGATGCTGGCAGCCAATCAACGCCGACTGCTCGAAGCCTTCGCTGTTCACGCCGCGGGACTGATCGAACGCGAACGGCTCTCGATGGAGGCCGCTGCGGCACGCCGCGCGGCCGAAGGAAACAATATCCGGGTGTCCTTGCTCGCCGCGGTGTCTCATGACCTTCGTACCCCGTTATCCAGCATCAAGGCGGCCGCGGCCACACTCCGCCAGCCCGACATCACGTTGTCTGCTCAGGACCGAGCCGAACTCCTTGCAGACATCGACAAGTCGACCGATCGCCTGGACGGGCTCATCGGCAACCTCCTCGACATGAGCCGACTGCAGACCGGCGTCGTCAAACCGATGGCCCTGGACCTCGGGCTCGACGAGGTCATCCCCCTCGGAGTTGTCGGACTTGCCGGACAAAAGCGCGTCACATTCGACCTTCCCGAAGACCTCCCGAGGGCAACCGCCGATCCGGGACTCCTCGAGCGAGTGATTGCCAATATTGTTGAGAACGCATTGAAATACTCTGGTCAGTCGCGGGTGCGGATCTCGGCAAGCGCCATCGAAGATCGCGTCGAGATCCGGGTCGCAGACAACGGGCGCGGCGTGCCGGACGACGCCAAGGCAGCGATCTTCGAGCCATTTCAACGAGCCGGAGACTCGTCGCACGGCAATGGCGTCGGACTCGGGTTGGCCGTGGCACGCGGATTCGTTAATGCAATGGGCGGCACTCTTGAGGCCGAAGACACTCCTGGAGGCGGGTTGACGATGGTGATCGCGTTGCCGCTTGCCGCAAGCGAGTCCTCGGCACTAGCTCAGAGCCAAGCGCCGCCGGTGACGCCATGACGCGGATCCTGATCGTCGAGGACGACGATGCGTTGCGGCGGGCGTTGTCGATCAACCTGCGCAGCCACGGGTACGACGTATCTGCTGCCGCGGACGGCAAGAGCGCTCTCGCCCTCGCCGCGTCGGATCATCCAGACGCAGTAGTGCTCGACCTCGGCCTGCCCGACATCGACGGCACCGAAGTCATTCGCGGCCTGCGCGGCTGGACGACACTACCGATCATCGTGCTATCCGCGCGCCAGACCTCGCAGGAGAAGGTGTGGGCGCTCGACGAAGGCGCCGACGACTATGTCACCAAGCCGTTCGGGATGGATGAGCTATTAGCGCGGATTCGGGTCGCCGTACGACGCTACGTGCCATCTGGGGAGACCGCGCTCGTCGAGACTGCGCACTTCACCGTCGATCTGACGGCCAAGCGGGTCACCCGCGACGGCGCCGACGTGCGGTTGACTCCCACCGAATGGGGCATCCTCGAGCTTCTTGTCCGGCACCCCGGCGAGCTCGTCCCGCAGCGCCAGATCCTGTCTCAGGTCTGGGGTCCGGCGTACGAGAAGGAGACGAACTATCTGCGGGTTTACCTGGCGCACCTGCGCCGGAAGCTTGAACCGGTGCCGTCCACGCCGCGCTACATCGTCACCGAGAGCGGGATGGGCTATCGCTTCGAGCCGTAGCGCCGGTCAGGCGTTGATCGTGATGTGGCTGCCGCGCTCGCCGCTGCTCACCACCAGTTGATTGGCCACCCGCACCTTGAGCTCGTCCACATGGCTGATCAGGCCGATGGTGCGGCCACCGCTGCGCAGCTCATCGAGTACCGACATCGCCTGCTCAAGGGTTTCGGAATCGAGAGCCCCGAACCCCTCGTCGACAAACAACGAGTCCAAGGTGTTGGCGCCGGCTTCCTGCGTGACGACCTCGGCCAGCCCCAGGGCAAGAGCGAGCGAGGCAAGGAAACTCTCGCCACCAGACAGCGTCTGGGTGGGTCGCGCGATGCCCGTGTGCGCGTCCATGACCTGCAGCCCGAGGCCGCCTGCCCCACGCTTTTTGAGCCGCTCGTCGCTGTGCACCAACGAATAACGTCCCTTGCTCATCTTCAGCAGCCGGGAAGAGGCAACCTCGGCGACCTGCTCGAGCCGCGCGGCGAGGAAATAGGCGGTCAGGTGCATGGCCTTTGTGTTAGCACCCTGCCCACGGATCACGCTCGCGAGGTCGCGTACGACGGCGTACCGCTCGTGCGCTTCGGCTCCCTGAGCGAGCACCGTGGTAGCGCTTCGGAGCACCTTTCGCAGCCCGTCCCGGGCCTTAACGGCATCGGAGAGCGCCGTTTGGACCTGTTGAAGGAGCTCTTTGGCATCGTCACGGTCCTGCGCGAGTGCCTCAATCGGTGGCGGCTGGTCGGTGAGCCCGGCGAAATCCGGATCGTCGAGGAGCGTCCGAGCGCGGGTCGACTGTACGTCGAACTGTTCAATATCCGTAGCGATAGTTGCCTCGGTGTCCGCATCGAGCGAAGCTTCGGTCGCGGCGTCGCTGGAGTCGAAGCCAGCCTTCTTCGCAGCCGATCGCGCAGCATTGGTCGCCGATCGCACGCTTTTATCGGCCTGCGCGACCGCGCTGAGCCCACCGATCACCGCGTCGTACAGCAGCGCCAACGAGGACAGGTCGGCGGCGCGTTCGGCGACGGACTCGAACCCATCGCGGGCCTTGGCGACTCGATCCTGTCGTGTGCGCAGACTCTGTTCGGCTCGTTGTTGCGCAGACCGGTGCGCGGTCAGGTTGGCAGTCGCGTCCTCGAGCATAGAAGTAGCGTCCGCCAGTTGTTTTTCAAGCTGCTCGTGCTCGCGCCTCACACGCGCAAGCTCGGCGTCGGCGGCTACCGCTTCGGCGAGGCGCATCTTGGCCGATGCGAGCTCCGCGGTCCATGCCTTCGCACTCCTGGAGCCCATCTTGCCCTGCGCGGTGCCGAGCTTCTTTCCCACAGTGCCGAGCGACGAAGACGCTTCGGTAAGCGCAAGATCCGCATCCTCATAGGATTTCTGGGCTGCAGCCTCATCGTCTTTGGTCGGTGTACTAGCGACTGTGACGGCGGGACGCGGATGTTCAAGCGAGCCGCAGACGAGGCACGCGTCACCGACGGCGAGTTGGCCGGCGAGTTCGGCCGCCATGCCGTCGAGCCGGCGCTCGCGAAGCAGCAGCCAGGTCTCCTTTGCCTCCAACGCAGAGCGTTTAGCCTCGACCGTTGCCTCGGTCAGTTCCTCGAACTTTCTCTGCAGAGTCTGCACCTCGAGGGCCGCCGCGGTCGCCGCTTGTGCTGTCTCGACGGCCTGACGTGCGGCAGTCTGCTGCCCCGCAACGATTGTCAGCTCGGTGAGCCGCAGGTTGACCTTCTTGATCTCCTCGGGCAGGTCGGTCCGGCGGCGACTGATTTCTTCTGCGATCGCCGAGGCTTCGGCGACATTGGCCGCGGCGTCGGCGGCTTCCTTTGTGTAGGCGGGGAGCTCGTCTTCGTTGGCGAGTGCCTCGTCGAGCGATCCGAGTTGAGTGCGCACCGCCGCGGCCTCGGACGCCATCTTCGCCGCGGAGGAGACCGGCGCTTCGGGACGGCGTTCCAACAGGACTGACGTCGCCTTTTCAAGGTCGGTGCCTGCAACCTGTCGAGCAGCCTCGCTGTCCGCTTGGCGTTCTAGCAGCGGAACGACGGAACTTGCCTTGCGCGCCAAAGATAGTCGAGCGCGTTGCCGGTCGACCGTTTCGCGCTGCGACTCGACTCGCCGGCTCAGCTCGCGGGCATCATGTAGTTTGCGTTGTAGCTCCATGACTCGCTCCGCCGCAGTCAGCGCAGACTGCGTGGACTCCAAGTCGCGCTCGGCCTGTTCCTGCTGTGCCACGAGGGCTTCTGCTCGCGCGCCGAACTTCGTGACAAGCCCGGATAGCCACTCAACACCGGCTTCATCTGGCACATCGGCCACATCTACCTGTGCGATCGTGCGAGCCTCGGCGCGAAGCTCAAGGATTGCCGACTCGTGCTCCCGGAGCGCTTCTCGTTCTGCTTTTTCCCGGTTGTCAAACCAGTCTTCGACGGCGGCAAACCGCGAAGCGTCGAATAGCGACCGGAGCAACTGTTCACGATCGCGATCTCCGGCCTGCAGGAATTTCGCAAACTCACCCTGCGGCAATAGGACCACTTGCATGAACTGCTCACAGTTGAGGCCGATCCGCTCGTGGATCCAGTCTGCGACGATGCCTTCGCGATTACCGTTTTCGACACCCACCCAGGCGCCGTCGGCCATCGTCTCGAGGGCGACCGAGGCTCGTTCGGTCGTGGTACCGCCCCCACGCTTGGCTGGCCGGTCATACGCGGGGCGCCGGGTGAGCCGCACACGCTCTCCCGCCAATGTGCATTCCAGGATCACCTGCGGTGCGACCGAGTGGTCAGCGTGATCGCTGCGAATCTTGTTTAACAGGTTTTTCCGCGCGCCGGGCAACTGTCCAAAGAGCGCAAACGCAACCGCGTCGAGAATCGTGGTCTTGCCCGCGCCGGTTGGCCCGGTGAACAAGAACAGTCCGTCGCGTGAGAGCACGTCGAAGTCGATTGTCTCGGTGCCGGCATAGGGTCCGAACGCGGTCAAGGTCATCGAGTGCAGCCTCATTCGGCGACCTCCGCTGCCCGCAGGTCCTCAAATGCTTCGGCGATCAAGGCGCGCTCGGCGAGGCTCGCGGCGACTCCGTTGCGTACGTGGGCGACGAATTCCACGGCGAGGTCCTCATCACTTTTGCCACGAACCCGGTCCTGGTAGGAGAGCTCGCCGCCATCGGCGATCACGAGCGGACGATGCTCGAGATGGACGCAATGCGCAAACCGGTTTCGCAGTTTGCGCATCGCGTCGGTGGGCCTGGCCTGATCGGTCAGGATCGCGCTGATCCAGTCGTCTTCGACGCCGTCGTATGCCGGATCGCTGATAAGCGCGTCGAGTTCACCGGTAATGGTCGACACCTTGCGCGGAATCGGTAACGTGCGCCACTCAGCGTGCACGTCACCCTCCGCGCCGAGATCAACGACCCAGAACCCGCGGGCCACCCGTTCGTCGCCGAAGGAGTAGGCCAATGGCGCACCCGAGTAGCGAATCCGGTCATCTAATGCCTGCTTCGTGTGCAAGTGGCCGAGCGCGACGTACGACGCACCCTCGAACACGTCCGTGGGCGCCACCTCGACACCGCCGACAGCGATGCTGCGCATCGAGTCGGTAACCTGCGCTGCCGTCTCGGCGCTGCGCGGCAATGCCCCATCGCGCTTGCCCTTAACAGCAAAACAGTGCGAGAGCACGACCGAACGCGGTCGCGCACCGCGACCTGCGAGATCTGCCCGGACTCGATCCATTGCGGCGTCCAGAATCGCCTCGTGACTGCGCGGCAGCTCGGCATCGAACTGGGCCCGATCAAGTGTCGGATCGAGATATGGGATGCCGTAGAAATGCACCGGTCCGTGCGCATCGTCGATGACGATCGCGTCACCGATCTGGTCGGCACGGGTCCGGACGTGAATCCCGAAAGAGGCAGCGGCTGCAGACATGAACGACAAGCGCGAGGCGCCGTCGTGGTTACCCGAGATCAGCACGACCTGCGCGCCCGCTTTGCGGATCTTGACCAGCACCTGGTCGAGAAAGTTAAACGCCTCGGGCGGCGGGGACGCGCGATCGAAGATGTCGCCGGCGACCACCACGACGTCGATCTGCTCAGTGCGGACCGCGTCGACCATGGCGTCGAGAACGACGCCGAGATGATCGAGGACGTCGACGTCGTTAAAGCGACGCCCGACGTGCCAGTCCGAGGTGTGCAAGATCCGCATGCCTTCAACGCTAGAGGCCACCACTGACAAAACCGGAACGTGCGCAAGGTGTGTCGCTTACATCTGGTGCGCCACCCACTCACCAGTTGCGCTACTCACCAGTTGCACGATTCATCGGTTACCTAGGCCGGTCGTCCGCGCCGCGCCCTGTCACAGCGATCTCCTCCTAGTCCCCGCCAATGTGGCTGCACAAGCGGGAGGTTGGCGTGACAAGGGCCCGTTTTGGACACTCAGCCCGAGACCACTGACCGGTGTAACACAGCATCGCACTAGTCTCTAGGGCGATGAACGACGACTCGACGCCCGCGCCCGCCGACAACCCTGAGCACTCACGGCGCGTGTCAGCGCCGGATCTTCCTGCGCCACCCGTCCGGGGGCGGCGGCTGCTGCCGTTGGTGCTCGTCGTCGCGGTCGTCGTGCTGCTGATCGACCAAGGCTCCAAGCTGTGGGCGGAGCGGACGCTGCCCGGTCACGATCCCATCCCCGTGATCGGTGACTTTATCCAGTTTCGGCTGGTCTACAACCCTGGCGCCGCGTTCTCCATCGGGAGCGGCTCGACGTGGATCTTCGCCGTACTGGCGGCCGTCGCCGTCGTCGCACTGTTCTGGTTCGCGCTGCGCGTCGAGTCAAAAGGCTGGGCGATTGCGATCGGGATGCTACTAGGCGGCGCCACGACCCATCTGCTCGACCGACTGCTGCGGGCACCGGGATTCGGTCGCGGACACGTCGTCGACTTCATCGCGTACGACGGATGGTTCGTGGGTAACGTCGCCGACATCATGCTTGCGGTAGGGGCAGTCCTGCTGGTCGCACTGACCGTGCGCGGTATCGACTACAAGTAGGGCCAGGTGGAGCCCTGGTGACGAGACAGGCTGCTAACTCGCAGGGAGTCGGCGGTTAGTCGTCGGCCAGGAGCTTGCCGAGGGTCCGGCCAAGGGCGGCTCGTTCGCGATCAGAGAGTACGGCGAAGAAACTCTCGGCGTCGGCTTGCCGCGCACGGTCGATCTCGGCGCGTACATCTCGCCCCTTCGGCGTCGCTACCACCATCGTGGCCCGGCGATCATGCGGATGCGGCGTACGCTCGACGTACCCACGATACTCCAGTATGTCGACCACCTCGGTCGCTGACCTTGGTGCAATGCGCAATGACTCGGCAACGTCTGACAGCCGCGAGCCTTCGTGCGTACACACGACTCGCAGGGCGCGAGCCTGATGCGGCGAGAGTTCCCACGGCTGCAGCAGCCCAGCCCAGCGCCTCCGTAATGCGCGCGCAACGCGGGGGACCTGGTCAACCAGGGAATCGTGTGACGAGTCAGTCATGCCCGAAGGATACCGCATTTTGCGCGGTACCTCATTATGAGGTAACCTCAGCATCATGACAGCCTGAGTACATGTCAAAGAGGTGATGCCTCATGGAGCACGTCATGACACCCCGAGGCGGCAGGGCCGCCCGGATAAACCCCGCCGATCGCAGACAACTACGCGATTCCCCTGTTTCACTGCGCCGCGTCGTCGCGCTCTTTGCGCCATACCGCTGGCGCCTGCTTCTGGTGACGATACTGATCGTCGCCTCATCCGTCGTGTCGCTCGCGTCACCGTTTCTGTTGAAGATGGTGCTCGACGATGCACTGCCCCACAAAAACGTGACGCTACTGCTTTGGGCGGTCGGCGGCATGCTCGCAGTGACGGTGCTGAGCTCGATCTTCGGCGTACTGCAGACCTGGCAGTCCACTGTTATCGGCCAACGGGTCATGCACTACCTGCGCACCAGCGTCTTTAGCCATCTGCAGCGCCAGTCGCTGGGCTTCTTCACCCGGACCCGCGGTGGCGAGGTCCAGTCACGGCTGACCAATGACATTGGCGGCATGCAGTCAGTCGTGACCTCCACCGCGACCTCCGTCGCGTCCAATCTGACCACCGCAGTCGGCACGGCAATTGCCATGGCCGCGCTAAGCTGGCGACTCTCCCTGCTGTCGTTGATCGTCCTGCCGCCGTCGATCTGGCTCACGCGCCGGGTCGCCCTCATGCGCCGGGATATCACGGCCCGAATGCAACGGCGAATGGCCGACATGCAGACCCAGGTCGAGGAGAGCCTGTCAATCAGCGGAGTGCTGCTGGGTAAGACACTCGGCACCGGCCCGGTGCTCTCGTCAAAGTTTGCCGACACGTCTAAAGACCTCGTCGACCTCGAAGTCAAATCGCAACTCGCTGGACGCTGGCGGATGGCGACGATGAGCATCATCTTCGCCGCAATACCGGCGCTCATCTACTTGGCCGCCGGTTTCCCGGCCACCTCCGGCGGGATGACGATCGGCACACTGGTCGCCTTCACCACGCTGCAGTCGGCGCTTTTCCGCCCGCTCATGGGCCTGCTCAACGTCGGGGTTTCGATCACCAGCTCAATGGCGTTGTTCAGCCGCATCTTCGAATACCAGGACCTCACGATCGACATCGATGAACCGGCCGACCCGGCACCGTTCGACCTGGCTACTGCGCGCGGCGATGTGCGTTTTGAGCACGTGAGCTTCCGGTACGCCGACAGCGACCGGCTAGCGCTTGACGATATCGACCTCGAGGTGCCCGCGGGTACCCATTTAGCGCTGGTAGGCGAGACCGGGTCAGGAAAGAGCACGATGGCCTCGCTTGTCGCGCGACTGTATGACCCGACCGCCGGCCGCATGCTGATCGATGACGTCGACGTACGCGACCTGCCGCTGTCGACCGTCGCCGCGATGGTCGGCGTTGTGTCCCAGGAGACCTACCTGCTGCACTCCACGATCCGCGAAAACCTGCGCTACGCCAAGCCTGACGCGACCGACGACGAGATCGAGGCCGCCGCCCGCGCCGCGCAGATCCATGACCACATCGCGTCGCTTCCGGACGGTTACGACACCATCGTCGGTGCCCGCGGTCATCGCTTCTCGGGCGGGGAAAAGCAGCGTGTCGCGATCGCCCGTACGCTGCTGCGCGACCCTCGAATTCTCGTCCTCGACGAGGCCACCAGCGCCCTGGACAACGAGACCGAACGCGCCGTCCAGGCCGCGATCGACACGGCAAGTCACGGACGCACGACGATCACCATCGCGCACCGCCTGTCGACCATTCGCGATGCGGATACGATCGCCGTCCTCGACCACGGCTCCATAGTGGAATCCGGCGATCATCACAGCCTGATCGATGCGGACGGGCGTTATGCCGCGCTGGCTGCGAATCCCTCCGCACTTGCCGAGAGCGTCAGCTAACACCGATCAGGTACTTAACGGTGGGATCCGTTCTGCACGACATGATCCATTTGGTCAGACCGAAGATCAGTAACCCAGCCGCGAGTTGTACGGCGGCGGCGCTCCCATCGCGGTCATCCGGCGAGACCTGGCGACGGCAGCATCAAGGTAAGCGTCCACGTCATCGAGACGGCCGGACTCACTGAGGCCGCGACGAAGTACGTCGCGATAAGCATCACCCGGTATGCCGGCGCGATATGCGCGAGCGGTCGTGAGGGTCACGGCCGGGGCGCCGTCGATATCAGGTAGTCGCAGCGCCGCGTTGTACTTTCCTTGCGGCCCAGCGCCTTTTACCGGAAGCGGCACCCATCTGTCGACCGGTACGGCGTCGAGCTCCGGGGTCCACGGGAAGTCGACCACAGCGTTCTCGCTCTTCGCGACATGCACCAGCTGGGCCGCGCTGATGCGAAATGCACGCGCGACCGACGCACCGCCGCGGTCACGCGCGAGCGAGACAAACGCAACCGCGCCAGCCCAACGTAGCGACTCTCCTGCGAAGTACAGCGGGTAGTCGATTTCAAGCCAGCGCGCTTCCGCCGGTGGCCGCATGTCCGGCCCCGCCTCATGGCGCCCGTACGCCGACGCGGCTTCGCTGCCGAACAAGTAGGCCTCAAATCGCTCATCGAGCGTGTTGGAGCCGAATGCGACGTACCAATGATCCTGCGGTTCGGTGCTCAGTGCTGGGTCTCCCATCCGTCACCCGACGACCGCGGCGGCTGCTGATCCGGGAAAGGCTGCTGCTGATCGCGGAAGGATTGCGACTGCGGCGGTTGATCCTGGAAGGACTGTGGCATCGGCGGCGAGGGCTGTTGCTGCCCGAGCATCTCGCGCTGCCCCCCGGCGTACATCCGGCGCGCGTCCTCGTCTACTAATCGGTTTACGAGCTGCTGCACGTCGTTGCTGTTGGGGATGTTCTTGAGGTTTTCGTCAGGACTGTCACCGGCGCTCTCGATGTGCAGGCTGCCCGCCCTGACGATCCGGTCCCAGATTGACTGGTGGAAGCTCACGTCGGTGATCTTCGACAGCGCGATGTCCTTGCCGGACTTGGCGAGTATTCCGCGGCGCACCATCACCCGATGCGTGGTGATCACGTAGTGCGTCGTCCGCCACCGCAAGAACGGTACGACGGTGAACACGATCAGTAAGATCACCGCGATCGCCACAACGATCCACTGGAACGTGTCCCAGCCGGAGGTCGGCGGCGTAATCCACGAGACGAAGATCGCGACCGCCACGATGACGACCGCCGCCACGCACGGCACAAACACAGTCAGCCAATGCGGATGGATGCTCCGCACCACTTTTTCGTTTTGCGCCAACACGTTTTCGGGAAAGCCCACGATTCCTCCTCGGCAGGTCGCTCGCTGTCTTCGATGAATCTACAAGATCGGCGCGCAGACTACTTCTCGAAGCGCAGGAGCCCGTCGATATAAGTCCGTTCGACGGCTATCTCGCCGATCTGCGCCGGCTCCACGGCGTACGGCGAGGCGTCGAGTACGACGAAGTCCGCTGCCTTCCCGGCGCTCAGTGAACCGAGGTCGTGCTCGCGACCGGCAGCCCACGCCGCGTTGATGGTGAATGCGGCCAGCGCCTCGTCGACGGTCACACCCTCGTCCGAACCGACGACGACCCCGGTCGGCGTACGCCGATCCACCATCACCTGGATCCCTCGCAGCGGATCGCCCGGCAGCGGTCGGTCCGTGCTTCCGACCAGCCGAACGCCCGCGTCGATCAGCGATCGCCCACGGTAAAGCCAGTCGACGCGTTCGCTACCGACGAGCTGGGCGAAGTCGTCCCCGGAATACCACAGGAAGCACGGCTGGGTGCCGATCGTCATTCCCAACGCGCCGAATCGAGCGATCTGGTCCGGGCGGATCATGCCGGCGTGTTCGATTCGGTGCCGCGTGTCGACACCCTGAGAGTCCTGCTGTGCATACTCAAACGCATCCAGCGCTACGTCGATCGCGTGGTCCCCGATCGCGTGCAGCGCCAACTGCCAGCCAGCCCGCTGGGCCTGCATCACGATCTGCGTCACACTCTCCTCGTCCATGAGCAGCATGCCAGTGTTGGTGGTGCCTGCGTACGGTTCGGTCACCGCCGCCGAGCGGACCATCATGCCGCCGTCCAGCCAGAGCTTCATCGCGCCGAGCGAGAGCCAGTCGTCGCCGAAGCCGGTGCGCATGCCGAGGTCAAGCCCATCGGCGTAGCCATCCTCGACCGCGGTGCTGAGGGGATGTATGGCATCGAAGCCCGCCATCACCTGCATCCGCTGCGGCAGTTCGCCGCGTTCGCGCAGTGCCTGGTACGCCGCGAGCTCGGCGGCACCGAGGCTCGCGAGGTTGGCGCCGATCCCGGCATCGATGCACATCGTGATGCCCTCGGACAGGCAGCGCTGGCCGGCGGCGACAAGCGCGGTCTCGATTTCCCTTTGAGAGTAGGGCATCCGCTGCCCCTGCACGAGGCGTTGATTGTCCTCGACCAGCAGGCCATCGGGAGGAAACTCATCGTCCCAGGCGTCATCTTCGGCATCATCCAGCACGTCACCTAGCGACAGTCTCTCGTTGAATCCGTCGCGCAGTACGGCGGTGGAGACGACCGAGGAGTGGCTGGAGATGTGCCGCATCCACACCTTCCGGTCACCGACCGCCGCGTCCAGCTCCGCCGCGGTGATGTCGCGGCCGAAGACGCGCTGGTCGTAGCCGACGACTTCGAGCCACTCCCCCTTCGGCTTCTCCTTCGACGCGGCACGGATCCGGTCGAGCGCTTGATCTGGTGTCGCACATCCGGTGATGTCCAGTGACTGCATCCGCAGCCCGGTAATGCCGTTGTGAGTGTGCCCATCGATTAGGCCCGGAATGACGCAGCGGCCAGACAGGTCGACCGTCTCGGTCGCGCTCAGTCCGTCGAGGTCGTCATCCAGACCGACGATCCGGCCCTTCCAAACGCCCATCCTCGTCGCCCGCGGGTAGCTCGGGTCCATCGTGACGATATCGGCGTTCTCAATGATGCTGTCGAGTCTCATCCACGGTGTCCCTGTGGCGCGCCGTTGCCAAGGTGCCAGACATCCTTCATCAGGTCTGCGATCGCATGGTCGTTCTGCTCGCCGGACTTGCGAAGCACGGTAGTCACGCTGCGCGCATCGGCCTCCGAGCGGTTCTGTCCAAGCTTGCGTTTGGACTCGATAGTCGCCTCGTCGATCCGGAAGCCGGCGATCTTCGGCAACAACATCTCCAACCGGTCCTTCGCTGCGTCGTCCGGAGTCCACGGCGCGCATTGCCCATGCTTCTGCGTGCTCTCGTGAAACTGCATGAGCGCGTTCATGTGCGCACGCAGTCCCGCCTCGTCGAGCGCGACCGTCGTACCGCGCACATGTACGACGGTGTAGTTGTACGTCGGCAGGCCCACCTCGGTGTACCAGCTCGGGCTGATGTAGCTCGAGGGGCCACGGAAGATCGCGAGGACCTCGACCCCGGCGCGGAGCTGCTCACTGATCGGGTCAACGAGCGGTATGTGCCCCACTAACGCCCCTGTCTCGTCGCGGATCAGCGGCATGTGAGTTGCGCTCAGCGGCATGCCAGTGACGATTGTGGCGAGGGGGTTGGCCCGCACAATCGCCCAACCGTCATGATCTTCCGTCGAGTACGCCGGGTTTATCCACATACCGTGCCACCTCCGAACCTCGGAAAAGCCCTATGTGCCTGTATAACAAACGGTGACACGAGTGGGCCTGACGGCTACCGTGCACGTATGAGCCAGTCGTCGGTCGACGAACCCGAGGAGACCGCAGGCACCTCAGTCGAGGCACGGCGCGTCGATTGGTTTGAGCTCTTCTTCGACCTGGCCTTCGTCGCCTTCATCACGCAGCTGGCGCACAATCTCCATGGCGCACCGGGGCCGTTCGAGTTCCTGTTGTTCGTCGCGTGGTCGATTCCCGCGTGGTGGGCGTGGACCAACATCATGGTGACTATCAATCCGTTACCCACGCTGCCGGTGCGGCTGCTCGTGCCGGCGTTGCTCGTCTCGATGGGAGTAGTCGGACTCATGGCCGCATCGGTCACCGACAGCGTCGATCGAGCGGGTGCCTTCTCGCTCGCCTGCGCCGCCCTTCGGCTCGTCTTGCTCGTGCTGTGGCTGTACCGCACGACAAGGTCCGGTCGACCAGCTGGGCGGGTGATCCTCTACAACGGCGCTACGGCGGCGATCTGGGTCGCTGCTGCTTTTGTGCCGACGCCGCTCAACTTCGCACTCTGGGCGGGAGCGATCTTGATCGAGGTCGCACTTCTACGGATCGGCCGGCTGTCGAGATCGCGGTCGATTATGGTCGACCCCGCGCACGCCAGCGAACGGCTTGGCCTGTTCATGATCATCTTGATGGGAGAGTCTGTTCTCAGCCTGGTGACCAGCCTCAGTAAAGACTGGACTATTGAATCAGGAATCGCGGCGTTCGTGGGCTTCGCGGCGATCTGTTCACTTGCCGCGGGTTTCTTTCTCTTCGGCATGAACACGATGGAGCAGGGTCTGGCCCGGCTCAGCGACAAGCACGACTTCAGCGGGCTACTCGACACGGTGATGTTTCTTCCGTATCTGCTCGTTATCGGGGTGACCATGTTTGCCGCTGGTCTGTCCACCGTCGTGGCCGCACCGGCAGACGCCCTGCCAACCGGAGCAGCGATCAGCCTGAGCGGAGGCGTCGCGTTGTTTTACCTGACCAACACGATTGTCTCAATTCGCTGGGGTACGCCGCTGCGGCGCCTACTGCGCTGGGCGATCCCTGGTGTTCCCTTGCCCCTGTTGGTTGCGGTCCTGGCGCCGCACATCCCGGCGATCGTCACGTTATGTGTGATCGCCGGGATCGTGCTCGTCATTATCGGCGGGTCAGCAGTAGCCCGCGCACGGACGATGAGCTAGGCGCTCGCGGCGGTGTGCAGCGCGCGCTTGGTAAGCAGCCGGGCGAGGTGCTGACGGTAGTCAGCGTCGGCATGCATGTCCGACGACGGCGAGGTGCCTTCGGCGGCGGACGCCGCTGCGTCTTCTATCGAGGCGCCCGAGGAAAGGGCCTGCTCAGTCGCCGACGCACGAATCACCGTGCCGGCCATGTTGGCCATGGCCACCTTGCCGTCGACCGCGGCGACGGCCACGATCGGCCAGTCGTTCTCGCGCCGGACGAACTTCTCATAGCCCCATCCGACCGACGAGCCGAGCTTGGGCACCCGCACCTCGACGAGCATTTCGTCAGGCTCGAGCACCGTCTCGAAGAAGCCGAGGTAGAAGTCGGCGATCGCGATCTCGCGCTTGCCCTTCGGACCCTGGGCAATCAGCTTGGCGTCGAGCGCGAGCAGCGCGGTCGGGACATCCGAGGCAGAGTCGGCGTGCGCGACGGTGCCGCCAATCGTGCCGCGGTGCCGCACCTGCGGGTCGCCGACAAGTCCGGCGACGTGCGCGAGCAGCGGCACTTCGTCCTTGGCGACTTGCGAGGTGTTGAGCTCGAAATGGCGTGTCGTGGCGCCGATCGCGACCTCGTCACCATCGACCTTCACGTACGACAGGTCGGTCAACCGGGCCACATCGATCAGCACGCCTGGGACGGCCAGGCGCAGCTTCATCAGCGGCAACAGTGAATGGCCACCGGCAATCAGCTTAGCCTCGTCGCCGTGTTCGGTCAGCGCACTCAGCGCCTCGTCGACCGAACCAGCCCGGACGAACTCAAAATTGGATGGAATCATGCCGACACCTCCGATGCGCCTACAGTGCCGGCAGCGGCACCCGCTTCAGCGGCCTTGAGGACCGCCTTGACGATGTTGTGGTAGCCGGTGCACCGGCACAGGTTGCCTTCCAGACCCTCACGGACCTCACGGTCGGTCGGGTGTGGGTTGTCCTTGAGGAGTCCGATCGAGGCCATCACCATGCCCGGCGTGCAGAAACCGCACTGCAGGCCGTGCTCGGAATGGAAAGCCGCGGGAACCGGGTGCATTGCGCCGTCCTTGCCGGACAGCCCTTCGAGCGTGGTGACCTCGGACCCGTCGGCCTGCGCGGCGAGCACCGTGCACGACTTGACGGTCAGCCCGTCCACGATGACCGTGCAGGCACCACACGAGGTCGTGTCACAGCCGATGTTGGTCGCTCGGAGCCCGACGACCTCGCGCAAATAATGCACGAGCAGCAGTCGCGGCTCTACGTCGTCAGTGCGTGACTGACCGTTGACGGTCATGGAGACCTGCATTAGGAGTCCTTCCGATCGGTTCCGGCATTGTTACCTGCCTGGTTGATCGCCTTCCACACGCGCATCGCGCTAGTTGGCATATCGATATGTCGTACACCGAGGTACGACACGGCATCGACGACCGCGTTTTGCACTGCCGGGGTGGAGCCGATCGTGCCCGCCTCGCCGATGCCCTTGGCGCCGAGCGGGTTGACCGGCGTCACCGTCTCCATTTCCACCAGCTCGAAGCTCGGGAGCTCAGTGGCCGACACGAACGGGTAGTCCGCGAGCGTGGAGGTCAATGGGTTGCCGTCCGGGTCGTAGAGGATCTCCTCCAGCAGTGCCTGCGCGACGCCCTGGGCATATCCGCCGTGTCGCTGGCCCTCGGCCAACAGTGGGTTGAGAATCGTGCCCGCGTCGTCGACGGCGATCAGCCGTTGCACGTGAGCCTTGCCCGACTCGACGTCGACCTCGACCACCGCGAGATGCGCGCCGAACGGGAACGTCGGCACACCGGCGTCGAAGATCGTATCGATCATCAGCTCCTCTTTTTCGGCGAGCGAGGCGAAGCTGACGGTCGATCCCGGGGTGCCCTTCACGGACAGTCCCATGTTGGCCTTGTCGATGACGAGGTCTTCCGGGTTGGCTTCGAGGATGTCGGCGGCACGCTTGCGCGCCTCCTCGATCAGCTCGATGGCCGCCTTGTGCACCGCCGCACCGCCTTGTTGGAGGCTGCGCGAGCCCATTGTGCCGCCACCGGCCGGGATCAGATCTGTGTCGCCATGGATGACCGTGATCTTGTCCATCGGAATTCCGAGCTGGTCGTTGACGAGCATCGAGTACGCCGTGTCGTGGCCCTGTCCGTGCGGCGAGGTGCCTGTGAGGACCGTTGCCGACCCATCCTTGTGGATCTCGAGCTTGGCGTGCTCCAGCGCACCGGCGCCATTGTCGGCGCCGGTGATCTCGACGTACACCGACATCCCGAGACCGAGTTGCTTGACGTCGCCGCGGTCGCGGCGGGCTTGCTGTTCCTTGCGCAGGTCCGCGTATCCAGCGGCATCGAGCACCTTGTCCAGCGCGGCCTGGTAGTCGCCGCTGTCGTACGTGGCGCCCATCGGCGTGGTGTGCGGCTCGGTGAACTTCGGCAGGAGGTTCTTGCGGCGTACGTCGGCCGGGTCCATCCCGATCTCGGCGGCGAACAGGTCGATCGCCCGCTCGACCGCGGCCGTCGCCTCGGGCCGCCCGGCGCCGCGGTAGGCACCGGTTGACGTCGTGTTGGTCAGTACGACTTGCGCCTTGGCGTGCACCTTGGGGAAGGCGTAGACACCCGGAGCCATCAGCATCGTGAGGTTGGGTAGCACCACGCCAATGCGCGGGTACGCACCGCCCTCCTGGATGACCTCGATGCTGTATGCCTCGACCTTGCCATCCTTGCTGCCGCCGATCCGGACGACCTGATGCTGGCCGCGTCCGTGGACCATGCCGACGAGGTTTTCCGAGCGGTTCTCAGCCCAGCGGACCGGCCGGCCGACGATCTTGGCGATCCACGCAATAAGTGCAAACTCGGGATCGGCGCCGATCTTGGCGCCGAAACCGCCGCCAACGTCGGGGGTGACAACTCGGATTGTCTCCGGCTCGATCCCCAGCCAGCCGGCGATCTGGCCTTTCACCTGCTGGGCCCCTTGGTTGGAGCAGAAGATCGTGACCCGCCCGTCGTCGCCCCAAGCCGCGGCCGCGGCGCGCGTCTCCAACGGAGCAGCGGCCACCCGCTGGTTGACGATCGGCTGCGTGACGACAACCTCGCAGCCTTCGAAGAAGTCCTCTGGCCGGTCCGCGCCGAACGTGGCCGCGATATTGCTGCCGGCATCCGGGAACAGGACCGTCTCGTCCTTGATCGCGTCCTCCACCGTAACCACGGCGGGTAGCGGCTCGATGTCGACAGCGACCATTTCCGCGGCGTCTTCGCCCTGGTAGCGCTCCTCGGTGAGTACGACGGCAACGGGGTCGCCGACAAATTGCACGACGTCGTCGACAAGCCATTGGTGCACGATCGACTCGTGGATGAATGGGAACCCGTGCGGCATCGGGCTGAGGTCTTTGAGATCGGCCGCGGTGATGACCGCGACGACGCCAGGTGCGGCCAGCGCGTCGGAGGTGTCGACCGACAAGACCTTGCCGTGCGCGACCTGCGAGCGCACGATCGTGGCGTGCAGTGCTCCGGTGAGGCGCTCATCGACAAGGTCGTCGGTATAGGTCGCGCCCTGCGTCAGAAACTTGGGGTCCTCTTTACGGACTACGCGTGTCCCCAGAATGCTCATTCCATCAACTCCCGCTGTTGATTGCGTGTTTAGGCTGGCGTGATGATGTGACTGGCCAAACTCGTGTCAGCATATGGTCGCGCTCACAGCGCCGCCAACTAAGGCATCACTAACCAAATGGCGTTCAAATAGCAAGATCGGGCGCGACAAGATCGAGCAGCCGCGCGCTCACTTTCGCGCCTGCGGACACCCTGCCTGCTCAGCGCCGATCCTGCGGACCAATTGACATCATTGACCTGCTTTTACGAAACAATGAACGGCGCGGCATGGCCGATAACGGCCGTACTTCTTTGTCTGGATACGCCAGACTGAAGGTATGGCTTCCTCATCGAATCCCTCCGGTCATATCTACGACGACGGCTGGACCGCCGTCGAGCAGTACCTGAGCGACACCGTCGTGCGCCCCGATCACGCGTTGATCGATGGTGTACGGCGAGCGCGCGAGGCAGGCATGCCGGCAATCGAGGTCGCGCCAACGGCCGGCAAATTCCTCATGCTGCTGGCCAAGATCGGCCTCGCGAAACGCGTCCTCGAAGTCGGCACGCTCGCCGGGTTCAGCACGACTTGGCTGGCTCGCGGTGTCGGCGAGCACGGCCACGTCATCACCTGTGAACGCGAGCAGCTGCACGCGGACCTCGCGCGCGCCAATGTCGACCGAGCCGGTGTCGGATCCCGCGTCGACATTCGCGTAGGTCCGGCGACAGACACACTCCGGCAGCTCGTTGAAGCCGGCGCGGAACCGTTCGATCTGGTATTCATCGATGCCGACAAACCGAACAACCTCAACTATCTGACCGCCGCCCTCCAGCTGACTCGCTCAGGCAGCGTCATCGTGCTCGACAACGTCGTATGGGACGGCCGCGTCGTCGATGCGGACTCCGCGGATCCGAATGTGCGCGCCATCCGCGAGTCGCTCGAGTTCATCGGCACCAGCGCGGACCTGGACGCGACCGCTGTCCAGACCGTCAGCAGTAAGGGCTGGGACGGCTTCGCGATCGCGGTCGTTAAGTAATTCCATACCCGCCGCTACCTCAGAGTCGCTCGTACCTGCTCCACGCCCCGGTTGGCGAGCTCATCGGCACGCTCATTGCCAGGATCCCCGGAGTGGCCCTTGACCCATTTCCAGGTGATCTGATGCCGCGCGACCTCGTCGTCGAGCGCCCTCCAGAGATCGGCGTTCTTCACCGGAGCCTTCGCGCTGGTTCGCCAGCCGTTGCGTTTCCATCCGGCGACCCACTTCGTGATGCCGTTCATGACGTAGGTCGAGTCCACGTGCAGGGTGACCGTGCACGGCTTCGTCAACGCCCGCAGGCCTTCGATGACGGCGG
Source organism: Antricoccus suffuscus (assembly GCF_003003235.1). Lineage (NCBI taxonomy): Bacteria > Bacillati > Actinomycetota > Actinomycetes > Geodermatophilales > Antricoccaceae > Antricoccus > Antricoccus suffuscus. The sequence continues at coordinate 17,579 of NZ_PVUE01000024.1, read as the reverse complement.
TGAGCTCCATCCGGTTATTGGTCGTATCCGCTTCGCCGCCGAACAGCTCTTTGCGATGCTCGCCCGAATGCAGCCACACTCCCCACCCCCCGACTCCCGGGTTGCCCTTGCAGGCGCCATCGGTCCAAATTTCAACGCTGCTCACGACGCCATCCTCACAGTGTGAATTCATTACCTGGATCGCACAGATGTGCTGTTCGGCAGCGATATTTCGCCGCCGACGTTGCGCAATCACACATTTGTGTGCGGTTGCGAGGTTACGGATCGCCTGAAGGTCAGGGGGCGGCCGGGCGGACGTGTACGACGTCACCGGCGCTGACCGCCTGCACCCCGTCGCTTGTCTCGACGACCAGCCGCCCCTCTGCGTCCACGTCGCGAGCGACCCCGCGCATCGGCGTATCGCGACCGGGCAGCGCGACCGTTACGTCCAGACCGATGGTGCCGCACGCCGCGCGGTACGCCGAGGCAAGTTCGAAGCCGCCGGGGTCGGCGTACCACTGCGAATAACGGCGGGCGAATCCGTCAAGCAATCGGACCAGTACGTCGGTGCGGTCGATCGCGACACCGGGCAGCTCCAGAGCCACCGAGGTGCCGGTGGACGGTAACTCGTCCGCGCTCTCGAGCACATTGAGCCCGCAGCCGATGACGACCGCGGGCGCCGTACCCGAGGTCGCGCCGGCAGCCTGGGCGAGAATCCCGCAGCATTTGCGCCGATCGGTGCCCGCTTGTACGTCGTTCGGCCACTTGAGGGCGGCGTCGATCCCGAGGCCGCGCAGCGCGTCGTACACGCCGAGCCCGGTGACCAGTGGGAGCCATCCCCACTGGGCGGTCGCTATCGCCCCGGGACGCAGCAGAAAGGACACTGCCAGCCCGCGGGACGGCGGCGCGGTCCACGCCCGATCGAGCCGGCCACGGCCGGCCACCTGGCTCTCGGTCACCAGCACGGTGCCCTCCGGGGCGCCCTCGGACGCAATGGCCAGCAGGTCTGTGTTCGTCGAGCCCGTTTCGGCGACCACGTCGATATTGGTCCAAAACGGGTGCCATGCGGCGTACTGTGCGAGCGCCACGGACCGCAGTGGCTGAGGCGCGTGTTGAGGCATGTCAGAAGAGATCACACACTGCACAGTAGTGAAAGAACCCACCGCGCCGTCCCCCGCGAGTTCGCCAACCGTTAAAGTGCATTCTCGTGACCGATACGTCAAATTCGCAGCCGCAGATCGATATCCACACCAGCGCCGGCAAACTTGCCGACCTGCAGCGTCGTAACGACGACGCCGTACACGCAGGTTCTGCGCGGGCAGTTGAGAAGCAACACGCCAAGGGCAAGAAGACCGCACGTGAGCGTATCGACATGCTCCTCGACGAGGGGTCGTTCCAAGCGCTCGACGAGTTCGCCCGGCACCGGTCGACCAGCTTCGGCCAGGAGAAAAACCGTCCGTACGGCGACGGCGTCGTCACCGGCTACGGCACGATCGACGGCCGCCAGGTGTGCGTTTTCGCGCAGGATTTCACCGTCTTCGGCGGGTCTCTCGGGCAGGTGTTCGGGGAGAAGATCGTCAAGGTCATGGACCTAGCCATGAAGATCGGCTGCCCGGTCATCGGCATCAACGACTCCGGGGGCGCGCGGATCCAGGAAGGCGTCGTCTCGCTCGGCCTGTACGGCGAGATTTTCCTGCGCAACGTGCATGCCTCCGGCGTCATCCCGCAAATCTCGCTCATCATGGGCCCGTGCGCGGGTGGCGCGGTCTACTCACCCGCCATCACCGACTTCACCGTCATGGTCGACCAGACCTCGCACATGTTCATCACCGGCCCGGACGTCATCAAGACGGTCACCGGTGAAGACGTCGGCATGGAAGAACTCGGCGGCGCATACTCGCACAACACCAAGAGCGGCGTCGCGCACTACATGGGCGACGACGAGGAAGACGCGATCGAGTACGTCAAGTCGCTTGTCTCCTACCTGCCGAGCAACAACCTCGACGAGGTGCCGTCCTTCGACGTCGAGGCGGACCTCGAAATCACCGCCGACGACCTCGAGCTCGACACGCTCATCCCCGACTCGGCCAACCAGCCTTACGACATGCACACCGTTATCGAGCACATCGTCGACGACGCAGACTTCCTTGAGACCCAGCCGATGTTCGCACCCAACATCATTACCGGCTTCGGCCGTGTAGAGGGTCGCAGCGTCGGCATCATCGGCAACCAACCGATGCAGTTCGCCGGTTGCCTGGACATCGCGGCAAGTGAAAAAGCCGCCCGCTTCGTGCGCACCTGCGACGCGTTCAACGTGCCGGTCATCACGTTCGTCGACGTACCCGGGTTCCTCCCCGGTACGACGCAAGAGTGGGACGGCATCATCCGCCGCGGCGCCAAGCTCATCTTCGCGTACGCCGAGGCGACGGTCCCCAAGATCACGATCATCACGCGCAAGGCGTACGGCGGCGCGTACGACGTCATGGGCTCCAAGCACCTCGGCGCGGACATCAACCTCGCCTGGCCGACCGCGCAGATCGCCGTCATGGGCGCCTCCGGAGCGGTCAACATCCTTTACCGCAAGGAGCTCGCCAAGGCGGCCGAACGCGGCGAGGACGTCGAGGCGGCCCGCCAGAAGTTCGTCAATTACTACGAGGACACGCTCGCGAATCCCTACCAGGCGGCCGAACGCGGCTACGTCGATGCCGTGATCGCGCCGAGCGAGACCCGCACCCAGGTCGTCCGGGCGATGCGCGCGCTGAAGAACAAGCGCCAGACGTTGCCGGCCAAGAAGCACGGAAACATCCCGCTGTGACCGAGGAAGTCACCCCGCACGATGACGCGAGCCCGGCTCCGGGCCCGGCGTTTCGCATCGTGTCGGGCGAGCCGACCGACGAGGAGCTCGCCGCGCTGACCGTCGTACTGCTGGCCGCTGCCTCCGGCGACGAACCTGCTGCACCCAAGCGGGTCGCGGGCAGCTGGGCCGATCCGGCGCACCTCGCTCGAGTACCTGTACGCCACGGAATCGGCGGCTGGCGGGCGGGCGCACTGCCATAATGAGCCGCACTTCTGCCATCAACGTCGTCCTGGCGTCCCGGTCACCCGCCCGGCGCGCGATCCTGCGCGCCGCCGGCATCGATCCCGAGGTTGTCGTCTCGGGCGTCGACGAGGACGCCGTACTCGCGTCGATGGGCGCCGCTTCCCCTGCCCAGCAGGTCATCGGGCTCGCGACCGCCAAGGCGACCGCGGTGGCATCGAAACTCGGCCCGGTCGACGGACCGACCGTCGTGATCGGCTGCGACTCGATGTTCGAGATGGACGGCGAAGTGCGTGGCAAGCCAATCGACGAGGACGACGCGGTACGACGACTGAGCGCGATGCGCGGCAATAGCGGCATCTTGCACACCGGTCACTACGTCGTACGACTCGATGAGGACCGCACTGCACACGGCGCCGCCTCGACCGTCGTACACATCGGCGAGATGAGCGACGACGAGATCGCGGCGTACGTCGACACCGGTGAACCGCTGCAGGTCGCAGGAGCATTCACGATCGACGGGATCGGCGGATGGTTCGTCGACAAGATCGAGGGCGACCACACCAACGTCGTCGGGCTCAGCCTTCCTCTGATGCGCACTTTGCTCGGGCAGGTCGGCATACCGGCGACCGACCTGCTGCACGGCAACCGACGAAGTACTGCTTGATCTCTGGACCACTTGACCACACACATAAGCACGACCGAATGACCACAACATCGAAAGGCCATCCCATGTCAGCCACGCTCAACAAGGTGCTCGTCGCGAACCGCGCCGAAATTGCTGTCCGCGTCATCCGGGCGTGCAAGGACGCCGGCATCGCCAGCGTCGCGGTGTACGCCGAACCAGACCGGGATGCGCCGTTCGTCCGGATGGCCGACGAGGCGTTCGCACTCGGCGGCTCCACCGGCGCGGAGACCTATCTCAATATTGGCAAGATCGTCGACGCCGCGAAACAGTCCGGCGCCGATGCGATCCACCCCGGCTACGGGTTCCTCTCCGAAAACGCCGACTTCGCACAAGCCGTCACCGACGCGGGCATCACCTGGATCGGACCCAGCCCCCAGTCGATCCGCGACCTGGGTGACAAGGTCACCGCGCGGCACATCGCGACCCGCGCGGGCGCGCCGTTGGTGCCCGGCACCAACGACCCGGTCAACGGGCCCGATGAGGTGCTGAAGTTTGCCGAGGAACACGGCCTGCCGGTCGCGATCAAGGCGGCGTTCGGCGGCGGTGGTCGCGGACTCAAAGTTGCCCGCACCATGGAGGAGATCCCTGAGCTGTTCCACTCCGCCGTCCGCGAAGCCGAGGCCGCGTTCGGCCGCGGCGAGTGTTTCGTCGAGCGCTACCTCGACAAGCCACGGCACGTCGAGGCTCAGGTCATCGCCGACCAGCACGGCAACGTGATCGTCGTCGGCACCCGCGACTGCTCCCTCCAACGGCGCCACCAGAAGCTCGTCGAGGAGGCTCCCGCGCCGTTCCTCACAGACGCGCAGCGCGCCGAGATCCATGCCTCAGCCAAGGCGATCTGCAAGGAGGCCGGCTACTACGGCGCCGGCACCGTCGAATACCTCGTCGGCGTGGACGGCACGATCTCCTTCCTCGAGGTCAACACCCGTCTGCAGGTAGAGCACCCGGTCAGCGAGGAGACCTCGGGGCTCGACCTGGTGCGTGAGCAGTTCAAGGTCGCGGTCGGCGAGAAACTGGCGTACGACGAGGACCCCACCCCGCGGGGACACTCCATCGAGTTCCGCATCAACGGTGAGGATGCCGGACGCGGATTCCTGCCCGCGCCAGGCACCGTGACGACGTTTGTCGCGCCAGCCGGCGGCGGCGTACGCGTCGATGCCGGTGTCGAGAGCGGCACCGTCATCGGGGGCCAGTTCGACTCCCTACTCGCCAAGCTCATCGTCACCGGCGCCACCCGCAAAGAGGCGCTCGAACGCTCCCGCCGCGCGCTCGACGAGATGCAGATCGAAGGCATGGCGACGGTGCTCCCCTTCCACCGCGCCGTCGTACGCGACCCGGCATTCACCGCGCTGGATGAAGACGGAACCGAGGGCGACCACTTCAGCGTCCACACTCGGTGGATCGAGACCGAGTGGGACAACCAGATCGAGCCGTTCGAGGCGGCCGCCGATGCACTAGAAGAGTCCGGACCGCGGCAGAACGTCGTTGTCGAGGTCAACGGCCGGCGGGTGCAGGTCTCGCTTCCGGGCGAGCTGACCTTCGGCGGCGGTGGCGGCAAGAAGAAGGCAGCGCCGAAACGCTCTGGCGGCGCCAAGAGTGGCAAGGCGATCTCCGGCGACGCGGTCGCGGCGCCGATGCAGGGCACGATCGTGAAGATTGCGGTCGAAGACGGCCAGCAGGTCTCCAAGGGCGACCTGCTCGTCGTACTCGAGGCAATGAAGATGGAGAACCCGGTCGCCGCGCACAAGGACGGCACCGTGACCGGCCTGTCGTTGGAGGCCGGCCAGACCATCACCCAGGGTTCGGTGCTCTGCGAGATCAAGGACTAGTCCGCGCAACATCGGAGGCGGACGCCGCGTGAGTACGCCGTACCGGCGCCGCGGCGTCTACCTCCTCATCACCGCGCTGGTCGCGATTCTGGCGCTGTCCGGATGTGGGCGGGTCGTCGTACTGGACGGTACGGCGGCGCCGCGCTATCCGCAGCCGGACGCTCCCGACGTGGCAAAGCTGCCAGACCTCCCGGCGTATAAGAACACGCTCACGTGGAGCGAGTTCAAGGACGGCGTCGCAAAGGCGATCTCGACTGGGGTCAAGAACGGCGCCGTCACTGATCACTCCCGGATCGACCAGATCGTCTACAAACTGGCCGACGCCGACCACGACGACCCCGGTGTGCAGGTCGTCATGGCGACCGTGCTCAGTATGGCCAAGACGCAGTCGAAGGCTCCCGCACAAATTGCCGAGTCTGGGCGTTCGGCAGAGGACGGCGCCCTGGCATGGGCGCCGTGCGGCGACGACGGGCTTGAATGCGCCAGCCTCAAAGTGCCGCTCGACTACGACAACCCCGGAGACACGATCGAGATCAAGCTCGATCGATACAAGGCGAAGGACCCGGACAAGCGGATCGGCGTACTTCTCGGCAATCCCGGCGGACCCGGCGGATCCGGGATCGACTTCCTGCCGGCCTGGTACGGCGGGCTCTCCGACGAGATCAAGGATTCCTTCGACGTCGTCTCGTTCGACCCGCGGGGCGTGGGTCAGAGCGATCCTTTCTACTGCGGGCCGGTCTCCGGTAGTTCCGACGTCAACCCGGACCCGAAGACCAAGGCGGAAGAGGACGCGTACACCGAGCAGGCCGGCAAGTTTGCCGATGCGTGTGCGAAGGCGGGCAAGGACATGCTTAAGCACATGGGCACCAAGGACGTGGCGCGTGATGTGGAAAAGATCCGCACCGCGATGGGCGAAGACCAGATCAGCTACGTCGGCTATTCCTACGGCACCGCGATCGGCCAAACGTACGCCAACATGTTTCCGGGCAAGGTCCGCGCGTTCGTGCTCGACGGCGTGATGAACACCGCGGTGACCAAGCAGCAGCTGTCGTCGGCTCAGACGGCCGCCTTCGACAAGGCCCTACGCCGTTTTTCGGGTAGCTGCGAAAAGGTGTGCACGGGGCTCGCGCAGTACCTCACGACCAAGCTCCAAGATGACAACATCGAGTCGAAGTACCTCAGCAGCTCGGACTACGTCGACCAGACCTACCTCAATATCGGCATCAGCGCCGCGCTGTACTCCGCCAAACGCTGGCCGTACCTCGCCTGGGCGCTGCGTGAGGCGGCGGCCGACAGCGACGGCACACTGCTCGCGTTATCGGTGGATGACTACACCGGGCGGAGCATCTTCTCCGGCGAATACACGTCCAACGGCGACGACTCGTTCAGTGCGGTCATGTGCCGCGATTTCGCGACGTCCTCACTCGACGACGCCTACGCGATGTCCCGCTCAGACAATCGCCTGCATCCGGTGTTCGCCAACCGGCCGGACGTCATCTGCAACGAATGGCCCGTACCTCCGGACCCGCTAGGCGCGCTGACCTGGCCGAAAGGCACTCCGGTACTTCTCGTGAGTACAACCGGCGACCCCGCCACGCCGCACGAGATGGGTAAGTCTGTCGCCGCGCGCAACCCGAGCGCCGTACTTCTCACTCACGACGGTGACGGCCACACGGCGTACTCCAATGGCGACAGCTGCATCGACGACAAAGTCAACAAGTTCCTTCTCGACGTCAAAGCGCCAAAGAAGGGCACCGTCTGCAAATAGTCGGCGTTTAGGACAGGTCGTCGTGCGCCACCAGCTGCCGCGCCGCTTCGGTAATCGAGCCGGTAAAGCTGGGATATATTGCCAAAGTAGACGCAATCTGGGAGACAGTCAGGTTGTTTTGGACGGCCATCGTAATGGGCAAGATGAGCTCTGAGGCGTACGGCGCGACAATCACGCCGCCGATGACGGCGCCCGTCTGCGGCCGGCAGAACAGCTTGACGAAGCCGTCGGTCAGTCCGGCCATCTTCGCGCGGGGCCCGGTGCCGAGCGGCAACATCACCGACCGCACATCCATCGCCTTGTCGACAATGGTGCGTTCGCCGATACCGACCGTGGCGATCTCCGGATGGGTGAAGATGTTGGAGGAAACGGTCTTGAGCTTGAGCGGCTGCACGGCTTCACCCAGCGCGTGCGCCATCGCGATCCGGCCCTGCATGGCCGCGACGGACGCCAACATCAGCAGTCCGGTGCAGTCCCCTGCGGCGTAGATCCCCGGCACGTTGGTGCGTGAGACGCGGTCGACGGAGACGAACCCGCCCTTGTCCGTTTCGACGCCGGACTCGGCCAGCCCGAGACCCTTGGTGTTGGGGACCGAACCCACCGTCATCAGACAGTGCGAGCCTTCGACGACGCGGCCATCCTCCAGGTCGACGCGTACGCCGTCCCCGGTGTTGACGACTGTCGACGCGCGGCCGTTGTTCATGACCTTCATCCCGCGACGAGTGAATACGTCCTCGATAAGCTGCGCGGCATCGCCATCCTCGTGCGGCAGCACTCGGTCGCGGCTCGAGATCAGGGTCACCTCGACGCCCATCTCGTTGTAGGCACTGGCGAACTCCGCACCGGTCACGCCCGAACCGATGACGATCAGGTGATCTGGCAGCTTCGGCAGGTCGTAGACATCGCGCCAGGTGAGTATCCGCTCCCCGTCCGGCTCGGCACCCGGCACGATCCGCGGAGAGGCACCGGTAGCCATCAGTACGACGTCGGCGTGCTCGGTCCAGGAGTCGCCGTGCTCGGGACTGATTTCCACTTTGTGCCGTCCCCGGTCGCCCGCTCCACCGAGGCGGGCCGAGCCGTGCACCAGGTTCACGCCGGACTTCTCCAGCGCCGCCTTGATGTCGGCGGACTGTGCGGCAGCGAGGTCCTTCACATGCTTGTGCAGGACCGGTACGTCGATGACGACCTTCGAGTCACCCTCGACCGCCACCCCGCGCAACTGAGCGTTGCGGGCGTTGGTCATCACCTCGCTGCTGGCGATGAACGTCTTAGACGGCACACAGTCGTACAGCACACAAGCGCCGCCGGCGACATCGCGGTCGATCAGCGTGACGTGGGCGCCGAGGCCTTCGGCAACCAGCGCCGGCTCGTACCCGGCTGGGCCGCCGCCGATGATCACAATGTTCGTCAAGGTGTGCTTCTTTCACGAGGAGTGCGTTGCATCGGCAATTTTGCCATGTCCGCAGCGCTCCTGCCTCGACATGTCTGGTGATCCGTCACGTATGTCCCGCGATCCGTCACGAATGTCCCGCGATCCGTCACGAATGTCGCGCGATCCGTCACTCCGGCGCCGAACGTTCGACTCTGGTCATCTTTAAAGCGGGCTAACCACGGCGGTGACGCCTGCGGTCGATATCGGCGTTCCGTCGGCAAAAACCGGTGCTCCGTCACCCGCGCAGAGTGCATGAGCGGGAGACTAGCCAGTTGGCAAAGATGTCGGTGAGGTGAGGGAGCCGATCGCGGTGTGCGCGAGCACGCGGGCGCCGATCAGGATCGCGCGTTCGTCAGCGACGAATGTGCCCTGGTGCAGGTCTGACATCGGCCCGGAGCCGGGATACACCCCGATCCGGCCCATCCCGACCGGCGCGTAGTCGGCGTACCAGCCGAAGTCCTCGCCTCCCATGCTCTGCTCCGGCATGTACACGCTGTCGTCACCGACGACCCCGGCCATCGCCGTACGTAGCAGGGAAAACGACGTTACGTCGTTGTCGACCGGTGGTACGCCGCGGCGGTAGTCGATCTTCACCGATGCCCGCGTCAGCGCCGCGACCTCGTCCACGAGCCGGCGTACGGCGTCTTCGGCGGCCGTCCATCCAGCGCGAGTGAGCGTGCGTACGGTGCCTCGCAGGACACCTTCGGACGGGATCGCGTTGGGCGCGCTGCCGGCCTCGATCGCACCGAAGACGACGCTGAGCCCATCACGAGGATCCACGGACCGGGAGGTCAAGCCCGGAACCGTCGTCACGATCCGGGCGAGCGCGTCGACGAGGTCCACCGACAGGTGCGGGCGCGCGGTGTGCCCGCCCGGCCCGCTCAGGTGTATCTCGACCAGGTCGCAGGCCGCGGTGATGGCGCCGAGCCGGGTGCCGGCCTGACCGACCTTGACCTGCGGCTCACAGTGCAGCGCGAATACTCGCTCGAGACCGTCGAGGATCCCGTTCGCAATGACCATGTGCGCGCCGCCGAGGGTTTCCTCCGCCGGCTGGAAGATAACCCGGACCCGTCCCGGTAGCTCAGGAGCCTGTGCCAGCGCGAGCGCCGCACCCATCGCGAACGCGGCGTGCATATCGTGCCCGCACGCGTGTGAGCGCCCGTCGATCCGCGACGCGAACGGCAGATTCGTCAGCTCTTGCAGAGGGAGCGCGTCTATATCGGCCCGCAGTCCGACGATCCGCGGCCCTTGCCCGATGTCGACGGCCAGGCCGTTGCCGCCGCGGAACCGTTGTGGCGACAGCCCGGCCTCCAGCAGCCGGCGTTCGATCAGGTCCGTGGTGTGCGGTACGTCGATGCCAAGCTCGGGATGAGCATGGATCTGGCGACGTAATTCGATGAGCTGACGCTCGTGCGTGCGCAGCCAACCGTCAATCGAGGCGAGCCACCCGCTCATGCCGGCTTCAGGCCGTTGCGCATCTCGCCGACCAGGCTGTCCACGACCGCGGTCAGGTCGCCGTCGTTCTCTTTCGCGACGTCGCGCTGGCGCTGGTAGCTTGCGCCGACCTCAAGGATCTGCAGCACGAACTCGAGCTGCTCGACACAGTCAAGCCGTTTAGCGGTCGGCATGAGCTCCTCGACCAAGTCTGAGATCGCCTCGCGCACCGGACGAACCGTGCCCTTGTCGTCGACGACGATGTCCGCGTCCAGGCCGAACCGAGCCGCGCGCCACTTGTTCTCCCGCACGATCCATGTTTTGGGCGCCGGAAGCGTGTAGCCCCGGTCCAGCTCGCGGTCGAACTGCTCGACCAGGCACTGCGCGATCGCCGCCACCGCGCCGATCTCGTCAAGCGTCGGGATGCCGTCGCAGATTCGAAGCTCGACCGTCCCGAAGTCCGGATGCGGCCGGATATCCCACCAGACCTCACTGATCGTGTCGATGGCGCCCGCCGAGATGAGCGTCTCCATATAGACCTCGAACTCGTCCCAGTCCGCCAGTTGGTAGGGCAAGCCTGCGGTAGGTAGCGACTCGAAGACCTTGGAACGCGCCGATGCAAGGCCGGTATCGTCGCCCGTCCAGTACGGCGATGACGCGGACAGTGCGAGAAAATGCGGGATGTACTGCTGCAGAGCGTTGACGATCGGCATGACCTTGTCACTGGACCGTACGCCGACGTGGACGTGCACCCCAAAGATCTGCAACCGGCGCGCGAGCCACTGCATGTCCTCGACTAGTTGCGAGTAGCGCTCCTTCGGACTGATCAACTGCGAATTCCAGTCCGTAAAGGGATGCGTGCCGGCACACATCAACGCGAGCCCGCGCTTTTCGGCCGCCGCAGCAACCACCCGCACGGTCTGCGCCAAGTCCTGCTGCGCCTCAGAGACCGTCTGGCAGATTCCAGTGATGACCTCAACGGTGGACTGCATGAGCTCAAGCTTCGCTTTGGGAAGTTCGTCGTCCCCCGCCGGCGAGATCTCATCGAGGATGTCGACGGCGCCTGAGGTGAGTTCGCGCGTCTTGACATCGACGAGCTGTAACTCCCACTCAATGCCCAGACTTGAGCGTTCGGAAGGGTTAAATGGGATCTGCACCACGGAAGTTTCGCACGTTTAGGATGGACATCAAAATGCCGCCGAGGTGGCACCGGGACCCAGATGCCCATCGTCGAACTAGGCGAACCCTTAGATAACCCTTGAGAAAGTTGTAGATGTCCGACGACCGGGAAAACCGCCCAACCGTGCCGCCCACTGGCGGCGCGGCTTCGTCGGTCGATCCGGCCGGTACGCCGCACCTACAACAGACTCCGCCCGGGCACCTGCACGAGTCTCAGGCGACCGGCACCCACGCCGTACCTGCGCCGCTCCCTACCGCGACCTCCACCGGCGATGGGCAGAAGCTACTAGCCGGGCGCTACCGCCTAGAAAGCCTCCTGGGCCGTGGCTCCATGGGTGCAGTCTGGCGGGCCCACGATGTCATCCTGCGCCGGTCGGTCGCGGTCAAGGAGGTCATCCTTCCGCCGACACAGACGAAAGAGGAAAACGACGTCGCCCGGGAACGGGCGCTGCGCGAAGCGCGCGCGATCGCCGCGCTTTCGCATCCCAACGTGGTCACGTTGTTTGACGTAGTCGAGGAAGACGGCAGGCCATGGGTCGTCATGGAGCTCGTGCCGGCGCTGAGCCTCGCGCAGATCATTCACGACAAGGGGCCTCTGGAGCCGGCCGAGACGGCCCGGATCGGGTTGGCAGTGCTGGGTGCGCTAGACGCGGCACACCAGGTCGGGATTACGCACCGGGACGTCAAGCCCGGAAACATCCTGGTGTCCGACGACGGTCGCATCAAGCTCGCGGACTTCGGCATTTCGCGCAAGGTCGATGAGTCACAGCTGACGCGGACCGGCTTGATGGTCGGCTCCCCGTCGTACATCGCGCCCGAGGTGGCCCGGGGCAAGGAGGCGGGCCGGCCGGCCGATATCTGGGGACTCGGCGCGACGATGCACTGCGCCGTGGAAGGTACGCCGCCGTTCGATCTTGGCGACCCGGTCGCGACCTTGACCGCCGTCGTCGGCGACCCGCCTCGGCCCGCGCCGCATGCAGGACCCTTGGGTCCGATCCTGGCGAGCACCCTCATCAAGGACCCGCGTGAGCGGATCAAAACAGACGACCTTCGCGAGGCACTCGCCGCGGTGGCTAGTCGGCGGTCGCGTCCGTCGCAGCAGACACGCACCGCGGCGCCCATCCTGCCGCCCGGCGCACCGCGCGGGGGACCTTCCAGCGGGCGACCGGCACAGCCAGTGCCGCCGCGCCCGACGCCCGGTCCTGAATCCGCACCGAATCCACGAGCCCAGGGCGGCACCCGAACGATGGGGGCCGTGGGAGCCGGCGGCACGTCCGTACGGCCGGCGATGAGCCGGCCGGCGCCGCGATCGGGCGCGCCGTACCAGCAGCCTCTACGATCAGGTCCCCCGTCCCATCCACATCCCGGCGGCACCGGCATCCATCCCTCAGCTGCGCCACTCCCGCAACCGCCACGCTCGACCAACCGGCGAAAGGTCATCGGAGCCGCGATTGCTGCGATACTGATCGTCGCGATCGCGGCCGCAGTCACCGTGTTTGTGATGAACCGAGATTCCGGCAAATCCACTGGTTCCACCGGTCCCGGTGGTTCCGCTGGCTCGTCGAGCCAGAGCGCGTCGATGTCCACGCCTTCCGCCTCACCCGCGCAGATCAGCAACGGTGTCGCCACCGGGTCGGTCGTCGTCGATGGCCAGGCGCACAGCTTCAGCTTCGACATACCCGATAAGTGGGTCGTCGAGTCCACCGACTCGAGCCGCGCCGACTATGTCGACAGCAAAGGCCCCGACAAGGCGAACAAGCAGACCAAGATCACTATCATCGCCGACCCGCTCGCCAAGGGCGGATCCGTCGTTACGACCGTCCAGGACAAGATGTCGCAAACCGGTTCGCCGGCTCAATTGCCCGATTACCAGAAGCTCAAGTTTCAAACCACCACAGACGACCGGGTGCTCTGGGAGTACGAAAACACGCTCGACGGCAAGCCGCGTCACGGATATCTCTACGCGGTCGGTGACGGCGAGGTCGTATGGCAGGTGATCCTCTCCGGCCCGTCGAACAACGGCGCAAAGCTCGCGGACCTGGCAAATAGCGTGAAGGACAGCTTCCAGCCGAAGTAGCACGAGGGCAGATCGCCGAGTCTCGGTACGATTTCGTCGCACACCGAAGCCGAACGCCAAGGGAGATCTTATGAATAGCAGCGGCATTGGTCATCGGGACCTCGAAGCGGTCGTGACCGCCGCGAAAGCCTGGATCGCTGACGACCCGGACTCGGAAAGTCGCGATGAAATGACCACGCTGCTAGACAAGCTGCCCGACGACGCCGTCGCAGCCGACCTCGCCGACCGGTTCTCCGGGCCGCTTACCTTCGGCACCGCCGGGCTTCGCGGACCCCTGCGCGCCGGGCCGAACGGGATGAACCGAGCGGTCGTCTGCCGCGCCGCTGCCGGCTTGGCGGCGTATCTCAACGCGATTGATGCGACCGGGCCGGTCGTCATCGGGTACGACGCGCGCTATGGCAGCAAGCAGTTCGCCTACGACACAGCGCAAATCGTCGTCGGGTCCGGCCGCGAGGCAAAGGTGATGCCGCGCGAGCTGCCGACACCGCTGCTGGCGTTCGCGGTCGGCCACTTCAACGCGGCAGCGGGCGTCATGGTCACCGCGAGCCACAATCCCCCGCAAGATAACGGCTACAAGGTCTACCTCGGCGGTGACGAGGGGCGCAACGCGCAGATCGTGCCGCCGGCCGACGTTGGGATATCGGACGCGATTGCATCCGTCGGCAAGGTCGCGGATATTCCCCGCGGCGGTGGCTTCGAGGTGGTCGACGACGCTATCGTGACGGCGTACCTCTCACGGGCCGCCGGCGTACTCGACCCCGCTACCTCGCGCGACGTCACCGCCGTATCTACGGCGCTACACGGTGTCGGCGGCCCCCTGCTCGGCGCTGCATTCGAGGCCGCCGGCTTCGCCGCCCCAACCCCGGTCGCCGCCCAGCAGACACCCAATCCAGACTTCCCGGGGCTCGCTTTCCCCAACCCGGAGGAAAAGAACGTCATGGACGAGGTCGTCGCGTTAGCACAGCGCGACAATGCGGATATCGCCATCGCTAACGACCCGGACGCCGATCGGTGCGCCATCGCCGTACCGATGCGGGACGGCTGGCGTGCCCTACGCGGTGACGAGCTCGGCGTACTCCTCGCCGACCACCTGATCCGGCGCGGCGAAAAAGGCACCTACGCAACGACAATCGTGTCCTCGTCGCTGCTCGGGGTGCTTTGCAAGGCTCGCGGCGTACCGTACGCCGAGACGCTGACCGGCTTCAAATGGATCGTCCGCGGACCGGACTCGACCGGCGTACCGCTGCGCTTTGGTTATGAGGAAGCGATCGGCTATTGCGTCGACCCGTTGTCGGTCAACGACAAGGACGGCATCACCGCGGCACTTGTCGCCGCCGAGCTCATCGGCGTACTCAAAGCCTCCGGTCAGTCCGTCCAGGATCGGCTGGACGAGATCTACACCGAGTTCGGGCACTACAAGACCGACCAGATCTCGGTGCGCGTCGAGGACTTGACGATCATCAGCGACACGATGCGGCGGCTGCGCGACGACCTGCCGACGAGGCTCGGCGACTGGGATGTCGTGACCGAAGACATCCTGCCGCAGACAGATGCGCTTATCGTGCGCGGGGACGGCGTACGAGTCGTGATCCGTCCGAGTGGTACCGAGCCAAAACTCAAGGCATACCTGGAAATCGTCGTACCGCCCACCGGTGACGCCACCGCCGACGCCGCGACCGCCGCTGACCAGATGACAACGCTACGGACCGCAGTCGAGTCTCTCGTCAACTGATCTGACCCGTAAAGGGCGACCAATGGCGATCAGCATCACGGCGTACGGCCGGCGAGGGTGTCGCGCGGATGCGTAGAGCACTCTGCGCAGAACTGATACCTAAGATCCCCGAACGCGTGGCAATGTTCCGCGAACTGATCGCCAGCGGGGGCACCTTCCCAGATCTGACTAAGCAGTCCGCGGCCGAAATCGAGATATGGCTGGAGATCGAAGCACACGGCGAATACTACGAGATCCTCGACCCGAACGAGGAGGTCCCTGAAGCATATGTGAATGCACCGTGGGCGGCCGTCGCAGTCGATCTCGGCCTGTATCTCGGCGAGTCGCTGCATGGCAGCGAACGGGACGCCTCGTGGTCGTTCTATCGCGGCGGCTCGCGCGAACTGGAGCACTTAACCCCAGCGATGACGGCGGTTATCCGCGGACAACTCTGGACGCTTCGCTACGTCGCCTACGGTGCAATGGTCATGCGCCGTGCCGCCATCCTCGGAGAGGTCGGAGCCCCCTGACCATTTTTCTCGATCCGGGAAATACCTACACGGGCACAAAACACCCGTCTCGTTGAGACACCTCAATGAAGATTCGGCGCCGCGATCACGTTGTGTGGCGACGTGGGCCTGGTACTGGTTAGTCCCACCAGAAGAACCACGTCGGGCTGTCGATGAGATCGTCGATCATCATCTCAATCGGGTTGTCGAAGTTATAGGTGTCGCCGCAAAGCATTGCGAACTCGGCTAGCAGGCCGCGCACGGTTGCTCGGTGTGCGGTGGCCCGCCCACATCGACACCGAGCGCCTCCCGACCTACGGAGGTGATGAGGGCGCCGAACCGGTCTTCCCAGGATCGGAGCATGACCGATACGTCGGTACCGGTGAGACTCCAGTTGGGTGCGCCGAGCCACCCGATCCGCGCCGGCACGTCCGCGGGCCGGGGACCTGTACGCCGGGGGTGTACCGGTCGAAGTAGGGGTGCATTTCCCGGTGAAGTGGCCCTCGGCACTGGTGACGGTCTGTTCACCGGGTTCGCCGTCGAAAGGGTCGGCGGGATCATCGTCGCCGCACACGGCGAGGATCGGCCACAGTCCGGTCTCGGTGAAGTTCTGCGCGAACGTGGTCCATAACCGCGACTGCGTGTCCGGCTCAACGACTTCGTTCGTGACCCAAGCCAGCGGTCGGGTGTCGTCCGAATCTGGTCTATGCGGGCGTCATAAATTTGCTGCCCGGGTGGGACGGCGATACCGGCGATCTGGGTTGCCGACCCGGATGGCACAACCGCGTTGACGCGAGCCACTGTTTGGCGTTGTCGCTAGCCATACACCCACCAATCCTTCAGAAACGCCATGTAGCGCCATTCCCCAGCGCGTTCAGGCAAGGGCCGCAAGTTCGTTATCACCGAGTTGGTACCCGAAAACGACCCAGGAGTCTCCGATTGCATACGACAACGGCATGCCAGGCTGGGTGATTAGATCCAGATACTGACCGCGGAAGTTGTTGTCCGAAAAGGTACGAATATAGGCGATGTTGCCACTCGGGATCGTGCAGCGACCGGCGTCAATCGAGATCACGACCTTCTCGGGTATGACTTCCCCACATCCGACCTTTGCGGCGAGATCCGCGACAGAGTCGGTCGCGTCGACGGGATTCGGGCTGCTTGCCGGCGCCGGCGAGGACTTCCGGGCGGAATCAGCGTTGACGCTGCTTCCGGTGGTACACGCGGCATTACAACCCAGTATTAGCAGACCAGCCGCGCCAGACGACAGCAACTGTCGAACCTTGTTTCGCGATTTGTTTGGTGAATACTCCACCATCGCACAGTAATGGGCTTGTCGAAGGTTCATTATTCAAACCCCTTCTTGAAGTGCGCCATAGGCACAGATCTGGGGTGTCCGCGTGGGCCGAGTTCGACCTCTCATAGCCCCATGCGGCGGCGTTCTCGCGCTACTCGATCCCAACGGTGCCGGCAAGACGCGCACAGTCGACATGAGCCGGGAATGTCCCAGCGCCGCGACGTCCTTGCCCTGCGGGAGAGCGGCGAGTCGACGAGGCTCAGCCGCGTTTCGGGGTTCGTGTGTAGAGGATGGGCGCTATAGACGCCCGTTGTCTACACACGAGATCCGCGCTCACGCTCCGGCGGGAGCGCTGCGTTTCTATGCGACGGCTACGACGTCGGATTGTTGCAGGTCGAGGTGCTCGGCGTTGTCCAGGAGAGCATCGGCCGCGGTCCGGCCACCACCGGCCTCACCACCCCAGGTCGGTCGGATCGCGTCGGCGTACGGGTGTTCCATGTCGGTGACATCCGCGATCAGATCAGCTAGCAGTGCCCGTTCTCCATACCGGGTCTCGTTCTCCACGTCATAGGCGATGGTGCGGGTGGTCTGTGCGGCGGTGATGCGCTGTCCACCGATCCGGGTGAACGTCCACCGGTC
>NZ_PVUE01000023.1 GCF_003003235.1 Antricoccus suffuscus | reverse complement strand
ACGCAGCGCCGCGGTCACACTATCGACACCGACGACGCGGACCTGATTGCGGTGGCAGCAGACTTCGGGCTGCGCGTGTTCTAACTTCATGCCCGTGAGGCGCGGGGCATGCCTGGCTGTATGCCAGATGCGTAGTGCGGAGCGAGGATGCGTCCGCATCGATGCGACTTCCGCTGAGAGGCGAAAGCGTGCTACTAGTCATGTTAGCCAGAATGGACGATTGTTTTACTTGACGTAACGTCGATTATCGGCTAATTATTAGGCTAGTCAAAGGCCAGATATGAGGCTACTATGGAGCGCATGCACACGGTATCGCTCAGTGAAGCCAAAGACAAGCTCAGTGCGTTCGTCGATGACGCCGAACGCACTCAAGAGATCTACCGCATCACTCGTCATGGCCACGCCTCGGCCGTGATTGTCTCGGCCGACTACCTCGACGCGCTGCACGAGACGCTGGAGCTGCTCTCGCAGCCGGATGTGATCGCGGAGCTACGCGAGTCTGAGGCCGACTTCGCCGCCGGCCGCGTCGTCTCCGGTGACGAACTGCGCGCCGAGTACGGCTTGCCCAGTCGCGAAGCCCATAGCTAGTCAATGGCCGAACCGACTGACCCGTGGCACGTCGAGATCTCCAAGACTGCGCAACGATCGCTGCGGACACTGCCGCACAAATTCGCTGCGGCGATCGTCGAGTTCATCACCGGGCCACTGGCCGAGAACCCTTACCGGCTCTCGAAGCCTCTGCACGCCGAACTGGCCGCGTGGCGATCGGCGCGGCGCGGCGACTACCGCGTCATCTTGCAGATCGACGACGACAGACACCTGGTGCGGGTCGGGCGAATCGAGCACCGCGCCACCGCTTACAAACCGCGATAACGGTAGACCATGCGCAGATCGTCCCAACAGCGTTGGGAGGATTGCCGTGGAGCCACATTCGGTGCCTGTTGGACAAACTCGACAACCAGAACCAGCGCGACCGGTACGGCGCCGAGGCCGCCGAGCACAGTTGGGCCGCTGAGCGTCCTCGAGCACCAGATCAACACGGACCTACGCGGCCGCGCGGCGTGGCGGCACTTCACTCGCCGACGCACTCCCCGACGACACCGAGGAGTGATCCGATGGGGCTGGGAAAGGAATCGGAGACGCCCGGCAGCAACACGCGGCAGCGTTCTGTCAGTACGGCGTGAGAGGGTGCGCGATAAGCAACGGAAGGATGTGGGCGCGATGAGCTTCGAAGATAGCGGCGAGGTCAGCCCGTTAGCGATCCTGGCATTGATCGGTTTGGTGATGGCCGCGGTGGTGTGGCTGGTGCGCGGAGTCATGCGCGGCCGGCCGGCGGCAATCATCATCTTCGCTTTGATCGCGGTACCGGCCGTTCAGATTGCCGTTCGATGAAATCTCCTTGCGACGACCCAGGATCAGGATGGACCTTGGTATCTGGCACGCCTCCACATGGGGCGTATTGCTTTGATACTGGGTTGCAATTTCGTCGCCGCTAGCACTCGCGGGCGAGGCGGTGATGTTTTACGTGCTCAGCTCGGGCGGCGCGAGGGACACGAGGCGCTCACGCACGAGAACGCGCAAGAATCAGACACGCGGCGGCGACGTGAGTGAGTAGGCAGTTGCCGCTACCGCTGATGCCGGCTATTCCGCCGGTTCGGCGCGAGGAGATCAGCGATGAGGTCAATGCGCGCTTCTGGACGCATGTGGTGCGCACGCCAGCATGCTGGTTTTGGGTCGGTGCGATCGCGGCAGACGGATACGGCACGTTCAACTACGCGCGAGCTGACGGTTCACGACGCACGTTGGGAACGCACCGCGCGGCGTTCGAGATCGCGCATCCCGAGTTAGAGGTATACCCGGACGTACTGATGCACGGATGTAATGAGCGGTCGTGTGTGCGCGTCGAGATCGGACACGTTCTGGGCGGGACCTCAGCGTTGAATAACCGGTACGCCGTCGCAACCGGGCGACACCGCGGGCCGCGGCCTGGGATGAATGACCCGCGCGGGGCGCGGGCACGTTCCGTCGCTATCCGTGATGCGCTCCGCACCGGCTACGACCCGGTGCGATTGGCCATCGCTATGACGGTCCGTGATCCTGGCCCGGTGCTGTTCTAGTCCCCGGTTGGTGGTTGCTTCCGGACGCTGGTGTGCCCGACTCCTTGCGCGGTTTCCGCGGTGTGCGAACTTTGCTGGCGGCTGTCAGTTTACTGACCGATGAGTCTACAAACGAGGCGAGCTCGGCAAGGTTCATTAGCTCGTTAGCGCCGCTGATTGCGGCGGCAAGGTCCGTGTCGGTCTGTTTCAGGTGCTCCTGCGCTGCGGCGCGATCGGTCAGACGCTGGCCGACCAACGCGGCGGCTTCGGCGCGCGCTTGAATCCGTTTGCGATCGGCTTGCTCAACGCGCTTCTTGATCTCTTCAACATTCACTGTGCGATCTTCCCTCTCACTCATCCCGCTACTTTCATTCGCCTGACACTAATCGCTACGCACACCACATATGCATGCACTTGCTGTTCGGTGCTTCAAACGTGAAATCTTTTGGGCTATGGTATCCCTACGGGATACGACGATACCGGCTACGCCGCACGAGGTGACATGAGCGCAATCACGACCATCGGGTCTGACCCCGCCCAGGTGGAGTACCGCCTGACGGGCGGCCATGGTTGTGGTGGCCCGAGCGCGGCGGAAGGCCAGTTTTCCTACCACGCTGACGGTGGCGAGCGGCCGTTGCGGTGGATCGGGTCAGGGCTCGCTGCGCATGGTCTCGTCGACGGCGCGACATTCACAGACGAGGATTTAGATAAGGCTCGGGCGCTTATGCGCGGAGCGAGCCCGGCGACCGGTGAGCAGCTGGTGGAGCCGAAAGTTGGCATCTACGCGGACGCGAAAGTGAGTGTCGCTCCCCTGCTCGCGGCAGGCGCCGCGGCTGTCTCAGCTGGCGCCCAGATCGAACAGGAACAAGACCGGAAATTGTGGGCGCGCCTGACCACTGCGCCGTCGATGCAGCGGCGGTCGGCGACGATCCGCGCGGACGAAGCCGGTCGCGTCGCAGCAGCCTTCGGCCTGGACGCGGACGCAGTATGGGGCGACGGCGTATTCGCTAACGCGTACGCGAACCTGACTGAGACCGTGCAGCGAGAAGCCGACGGCCAGGTGCGCGACGTGGTGCAGCCTCGGCGGCAGGTCATTGGTAACGCCGGGTACGACGCGACGTTCACGCTGCCGAAATCGACAAGCGTGCTGATGGCGTTCGCCGACGGCGAGCAGGCCGCGCGGGTCGAGGACACGCTGTACGAGCAGGTCTCGCGGTCGATGAGATGGTACGAGCAGACGACCGCGTACGCGATGCGCGGCAAGCACGGCGGCGTCGATAAGGCCGGCGAGCCGCGGCGCGCGACGGTGGTGAAAGGTGACGGCTTCGCCGGCTGGGTGATGGTGCACCGCGCCGCCCGACCGACCGACGGGCGCATGATCGGCGACCCGCATTGGCACGCACACGTGAGCATCGCGAACATGACGAAAGCGGACGGAAAATACGGCACCGTCGCCGCCGGCGGCCGGGACCTGATACGGCACCTGCCAGCCGCGGACGCGCTCTACCAGGCACTGGTGCGTCGCGAGATGGCGACCCGTTTCGGGGTGCAGTACGCGCGCAGCGAACGCACCCGCCAGTGGGAGATCGTCGGCATACCGGACGCGACCATCAGGCTGTTCTCGAAACGGTCCGACGAGGTCGGCGTGATGCTGCGATCGATGGGAATGGACGAGCAGACGGTGTCCGCGGCCGCGCACCGGTTCGCGGCACAGCGCAGCGCGGCGGCGAAGACGGATCAGGCATACGCGACCGATGCGACACTGCAAGAGGCGTGGCAGAGCGAGGCGCAGGCCGCAGGCCATGACACGCTCCAGATCACGCACGATGCGTTCAGCGGCGAGGTCAGCGCCGAGCAGCAGCTACGCGGCAGCGAGCTGCTGGCGTACGTCATCGAACAGGTCACCCGCGAGGATTATGGGGTCACGAGTCACCAGCGCCGCTTTAGCCGCGCGGAACTAATCGCGAAGGTCGCGGACGCGCTGCCCGGTGGCGTGAGTAGCGCGCAGGAACTTGAACAGATGGTGACACGGGTGCAGCAAGATCCGCGACTCGTAGCGATGCCGCACCCGGTCGAGGGGCACGGCAGTGGCGAGAAGGTGGTGCGGCACGGCGCGCACATGGCGAACGCGGAAACCTTCACGACCGGCGATGTCATTGCCGCTGAGCGTGCGGTACTCGCAGCCGCGAAGGACGGCAGCGTGGTGTCGCGTGCCGTGGTCGAGCGTGACACGCTGCAGATGGCCATCGGTACGGTCGAGGCGCTACAGGACTACGCCCTCAGCACCGAACAGCGTGACGCGTTGGAGTACATCACCACCTCGCCTCGGCGGGTGTGCGCGGTGCAGGGAGCACCCGGCACCGGGAAGACCACGCTGCTGCGTGCGATGCGCGTCGCGATGGAGGCACAAGGGCTGACGGTCCGCGGCGCGGCCACCGCCGCCGTCGCCGCGCAGAACCTGCGCATCGAGAGCGGGATTGAGTCGAGCACCGTCGCATCGCTGGTGTTCGCGGCGACCGAGACGGGTGTGAACCGGTTGAGCGGCGTGGACGTGCTCGTGATCGACGAGGCCAACTTGACTGAGGACCGATCCCGGGCGCGGATCTACCAGATGGCGAAGGAAGCGGGCACCCGAATCGTGGAGGTCGGTGACAGTCACCAGCTGCGCGGCGTGGGCGTCGGGTCGATGTTCGCCGCGGTGCACGCCGAAAGTGGCGGACCGCAGCTGGTGGACAACCGCCGGCAACGGCGAGAGGTCGAACGGTCGGCCGTCGCAGCCTGGCGTGAAGGCCGGCACGCGGACGCGATGGCATCGTGGGCCGGGCAGGGCCGCGTGGTTACTCACGAGGAGGCGATCGAGTCCCGCGGCGCGATGCTCGCGCAGTGGAACCGGCAACGCGCAGGAGCCCCAAGCGCGTATAGCGAACTGCGTGGCGTGCTGATGATCGCCAGCACCAACGTACAGATCGACGCGCTGAATCGTGGCGCGCAAGCGGTCCGGTACGCCGCCGGTGAACTGGGCGAAGGACGCGAGTACACGACATACGGCGGCACTGATCCGATCATGCTGCATGTCGGTGATCAGGTAGCGATGCGGATGAATGACTGGCTCGAGAGGTTGAGTACCGGCGATCCAGTACTCAATGGCTACCGCGGTGTCATTGATGACCTCGGGGAGGATGGATCGGTGAGAGTCAGCTGGCAGCAACCAGCTGATGACGGCGGTATGCAGACCGCGCACGCGGTACTTGCCCGGGAGTATGTGGAAAAGGACGGGCTCCAGCTCGGTTACGCCTTGACCGCGCACCGGGCTGAAGGCCTCACGATCAAAGAAACGTGGACCGCACCTGACGGCGAACAGCGCGGCGGGGCTGTTCTGGTCGCGGCCGCCGGAGGCGATGCCGCGACCTTGCACGTCGCGACCAGCCGGCACCGCGAGAACGTCTGGATCTACTCCTCCCGCGCCGAAGTCGAGGACCTCACCCGAGATCATGAAAGAGGCGTGCCATTGACCGACGAGGAACGGATCGATCGCGTCATAGATGCGATCGCAGACCGGGCGGAGGCATCACTCGAGCGCAACAACGACGTGCCAGTGCTGCAGACGACCGGCGAATACGCCCCAAGCCAGTACGAGCGCGCCGAGATGCAGCCAGAATCGGGATGGCAGGACCTGCTCGACGAGATCGCCCCTGGCTTGAGCGGGGAGGCCGAATGGCCGAAACTGCAGGACACGCTTACTCAGCTCGACGCGCGCGAGATAGATGTGCCGGGCGCGGTACGGGCCGCCGCCGACATCAAGCAGCTGCCCGAAGGCCGGGCTGCAGCAGTCCTTCGTCAACGCCTGATCCGGCAGTACCCCGAAGCCGGGGTGCAGCGGAGTCAGTCAGCTGGAGGCAAGACGCGGCGGCCGAAGAGCGAGCGCGTCTCTAGTCGCGGGCCGGAGCGGTCACGAGGACTGCAACGCTGACGGGTAGTTGCCGACGATCATCAACGCTGCTCACGCGGCTGGTCGCCGATACGCCCAGGCCCAGCGTCACTCCGCCCATAAAGACGCTTGGCTCGACGAGCCAGTTGCTTGCAGGACCGCCATAATGCGCAGCGAAGCGAAGGCATAGTCACCGCTGGCGCTAGCTACCTCTAGCATCGGCGTATGCAGCATTGCCCGTCTCCGATCTCGACCGGCGTTCCGCCGTATGCGGTCGCGTTGGCCAATCGAGCTGATTTGGCAAGCAAACTCGTGATCTACGCAGGCGCAGGCATCAGCCTGTCCCAGCCGACCAACCTCCCGACGGGTGCGGAGTTGGCTGCGCGGATCCATATGCAGCTCAAGGGCGTGTTCCCCGTTATCGTCCCCATTGAGTCGCGGGATCTTGTCGCCGTTGCGGATGCTGTCGCGACTCTGCCGGGCGGCGAGGAGGCGCTGCGTCAGACTTCTGCCAAGTCGGCGGACTTCAAGACTGCAAGGCCTGGATACGCGCACAAGGTCTTGGCGCATCTGATGCTCGAAGGTGCGATTGACGTCATCACCACGAACTGGGACAACTGCATTGAGCGCGGAGCCGGCGAAGAGCTGTTGCCGGTGGTGACTAACGACCATGACCTCGCTGACGTAACCCCGCCGTGGGTCCTGAAGGTTCACGGCTGCGCCTCCAGGCCGGATTCGCTGCTCGTGACGAGTAGAAGCCTCGACAACCCGCCGACGTGGGTGCGAGAGCAAACTCATGCGCGACTTGGCCGTGCTGTGGTGGTCTTCATCGGCATCGGAGACGTTGCGGGGTACGTGAAGCGGCGCATCGAGGAAGCCATCCATGAAGTCGGCTCCGTCGGAAATATCCGGATCGTTGCTCCCGACATAGAAGCGAACTGGGAAGACTCTCAGTGGAAGACAGTCGTGCCGAACCTCCACGGCGACCACAAGATCCCAGCCAACGCCGACTTGTTCATGGAGCAGCTCGCCGCGGCGTACATCACCGGCAGGCTGGCGGACCACAGCGTCACCTTGTCCTCCGCCGAAGTGCTAGCCACCTACCTTGAGGCGGCCAAGAAGGGACTGCTGGAATCCGACTCATTGACAGTCCTTCAATGGGCCCGGTCGGTCGACATCAACCCGCAGGTCGGTGAGCCGGTACTTAAGAGCTCTGAGTTGGGCAAGGTCCTGATTGCGTTGGGTCATCTTGCGGGCGATTCGGCTCGGCTCAACCACAACCACATTTTCGAAACGGCTCAGGGGCCCGTCGAGGTATTGATCTCGACACAAACGGAGTCGCCGCGGCGTCTTATCGATGCAGCCAAAAACCGGCTGCATGACCACGCCAGTCGTGGCGAGCCACATCCGCTGTTCGTTGTCGCCGGTGGGGTGGGCCCGATTCCAAAGCCAGACTCTCTACCTGACAGCATCGTTGGCGAGGCAAGTGACTTGGACATCGTTGATGGTCCTCTTGCTCTGGTGCCTGACGTTCGGCACGCCGATGAGGTGATTGCTTCGTGAAGAGTGATTCACCGTCTACTCGCTCGGACGACGAGCTCCTCCGCATCGTCGAGGCAGTTCTGTCAGAGCAGGGGTTCCACGTCGAGACCGTGAGCGAGGGCATTGACCTGGTCTTAGCGGAGAACAGTTACTTCGTCGTGGCTGCAGCGGCGATGAACACCATCCGTGACTTGATCCTCGCTGAACCCGTCGCCTTTGAGGCTCTCGCACAGCGCGTTAAGTCAGCGGCTCTTGGCCCGAAGAGATGGGACACGTACCTAGTCCTGCTGACCCAGGAGAAGTCTGCGGAAGACGACGGCGTCACCCGAGACTTGTTCGCGATCAACTACGACACGTCACAATTACGCCGCATCGCGCATACCGGCGTAGATCCGACCTCGGAGGCGGTCAGCCACGCCCTTGCTCCATTCGTTGAGCCGGCGACCTCCTCGACGACGGCTGCCGTACAGCCTGACGCGCTCCACTCACTGCTGGATGCTCTTATCTCCCGTGGCGTCGACAGAGAACTGACTCAGCGTGCCATTACCGCTTTCGGACAAGGAGCAACGCTCGATGACGTCCTTTGAGCCCATTATCGACCGGCTGCGTGTCGAAGCTTTCCGGGGTTTTCGCGATGCTCGTGAATTCGACCTGTCGGCGACAGCAGTAGTCATCACCGGACCGAACGGAACCGGCAAGACAAGCTTCTTCGACGCGTTGCAGTGGGGACTGCTCGGTAGCCTTGACCGACTCGAAAGCCTGCGCGCGCGACGCAATGTCGAATACGTTGTGAACCAGTACCGGCTAGGACGCAAGGCTTCCGTCGAGATCGACCTCAATCTTCCGTCAGGGCGTGTAACCCTAAGACGTATCGGCGACCAGGGAGGCAGCACTCTCGAACTTCGCCGGATGGGCGAAACCTCGCTGTTCGGCGACGATGCCGAAGAGGAACTGCGGAGAAATCTGCTGCCCCGTACGGAGCAGACGCTCGAGTCTGCATTGACCACGTCGGGTCTCATGCAGCAAGACGTCATGCGTCGCGTTCTTGAAGCGAAGCCTGATGACCGGTACCGGCAGCTGAGTACCGTCCTTGGACTTAGAGTTCTTGAAGACTTCGAAGACGCCATAAGGTCAGTGGCGAAGCAGGCGTCCGAGCGCGAGAAGAACGCTCGAGTTGAGCGCGGCAGACTTGCTGCCGCTTTGAAGCAAGCGCAGGATCGTTCCGAAGCCGCACAGACGCGGCTGGCTACTCGGCCCCAAGTTGCAGCTGTACGCGAAGAGACACTCGGTATCTTGGCTGCCGCTCCCCTAGGCATCTCTCTCAGCACGAGCCAAGTGGCTCTCGAAGGACCCGACGATGTTCGTCTCGCGGCGACAGCCTTCGGACACGCAGCCGATATCGTCGAATCCGCGCGGACCCTGACCAGGCAGGCGGCCCAACTGCGTGGAGATCTGGGCGAGGGCCCGACTGAGGAACAGGTCAGCGACCTCCAGGCTGAGGTGACACGAGCGGAGGGTGCAAGAGACGCCGCCGAAGGTTCGCGCGCGGCAATGCAAGAGCAGTTGAACGCAGCGCAGCGCACCGCCGCCGATGTGGCTCAGCTTGCCGCCCTAGCCGTGCCGATGCTGTCGGACGACTGCCCCGTTTGCGGGCAGCGCATCGACCGCGACCACGTGGAGCGTCAGTTGCGTGAGCGAGCAGAGGCGACCGGAACCATCCTCGAACTGCAGCAGGGTTTCGACGCGCTGGCAGCAGAACATAATCGCGCTGCAGCGGCTGCGGACGCGGCTCGCGACGCCCTTGCCGCAGCAGAGCAGCAGAGTGGTCGCTGGCAGCAGGTCCGCCGCGCTGATTCTGCGGCCGCCACAGCTGTCGAAAGTCTCGCCGAGGACATCAAGGTCGCAAAGTTCGACCGGTACGACGTGGAATCGTTCGTCGATAGCGTAGGTCCTGCGTTGGAGTACTTCCGCCGTGCTCGACGGGCGCTGCATGATCTCCTGGAAACATTTGACAGACAGTCGGACCAAGGGGCTGTAGACCGCGCCGCCGCGGAGGTCCGCAGCTTGGAAACCGCGCTCGCCTCGGCAGAGGAGCAACTGGACGCAGAGTCGGCGCGATCCGAGAAGCTCCAGGCATTGTCTGAGAAGACGATCAATGCTCGAGTCGAGATCACTGAGGCTCGACTGCGCTCAATCCAGCCGCTGGTCACGAATATCTTCCAGCGCCTTGACCCTCATCCGGCGTTCAAGACCGTCGAGTTCGAGCTGGACACCTACTACCGGAAGGGGACGACGAGCCCTCTGGTCATCGACCCTGTCGAGAATGTCTCGGCAGATCCACTCCTGATCTTCTCCACGTCGCAGTCCAATATCGTCGCGTTGTCCTACTTCATTGCGATGAGCCTGTCTTCCGAAGACCGAGGTCTGCCGTTCCTACTGCTGGATGACCCGGTTCAGTCGATGGACGACGTGAACGTGCTCGGCTTCGCCGACTTGTGTCGGCACCTCCGGCTCCGTCGTCAACTCATCGTGTCGACGCACGAACGTCGTTTTGCGAGCCTACTCAAACGTAAGCTAGCACCGCGATCGGAAGGCTCACGTACGAAGATCATCGAGTTCAAGGGCTGGGACCGCAGCGGTCCTACCGTTGACGAGCGCTTCGTCGAGGCACAGCTGCTCGAAGACCCGATCCGGCTGGTTCACCTGGCTGGTTGAGCGGCGTTGCAAGAGCAAGACACCGGATATCCGGATGGGCTCGCTTCACCTCTTGGCAGGGAGTCACTCCATCTCAGCGCAGCGACACTTTCGATTGCCTCACTGACGCCGAGCGCAGCCCATTAGCGTTGAGGAACGCTTTCACTGCTTCTTTGTTTCCCTTGTGTAGGAGTGGACCGAGGCGGACCCCAGTGATGGCGAGGGGATGAACGAAGTCCCGCTCGCGCGCATCATCTGTGGACGGCGATGGGACTACTCGTCGCAACGCATAAGCATCTGACGCGCCAGCGTTGACGAGATGAACATGCCCGGCAATCCCGTAGGTACCAGCTCGATACCCCACGTGCTGGCCAAACCACATGAACCGCGCCACCACACGCACCTCTTGCTCTCCTTTAAATCCGGGGGTTTTGAGGAGATGTGCGATCAAGGCGAGTTCGTCCGAGGTCTCCTGATCCAGGACCTCTGCTCCGTATTCCTTTTCCTCGTCATCATCGATCTCATCGATGCGCGCAATTTCGCTTTTGGTGTAGCTAGCGAGCGCAGACATGGCAATGTCTAGGTCGTTCTTCTTATACAGCACGTGGTGCCACGGAGCGACGGTCACGAATTCAGTCGCCTTCCCAAACGGCCTGCCGCCTGCCGCGTCCTCTTGGTGGGCGAGTGACACGACATTGAGCGGCACTGACGCGTCGAGCTCGATCGCGTAGCCGCGGCCGGTGTCGGCGTAAAGGCGCCACTGGTTGGCGTCGTCTCTTGCAGTCGTGCCGCTCAGTACGAACACCTGGTGCTTGGGGTCTCTGCGTGAGCGTTTGATGGATCGGCGAAGGTACTTGGTTTCGCGGCTGCCATGCTGCTTTGACAGCCATCGTTTCACGGCATCCCACCCACGCTCAACTTCGGCAAGGTCGTTGAGACTCGAAGCTTCTGACGCTCTGATCTGACACGAGGTCACGATGCCCAGAAGGCCCTCCGACGACGTGTAGTGATACGCCGAGCCATCGAACGGTCGCAGGCCTGAATCTCGTCCAATTCCATACACATTGTGATCATCCCAGACCGCTTACGAAACTCTCGATCGTCGAGGGTCCGCGACACTCAAGCCCTCATCTGAGGTGAGTGTTGGGAAACGATGCCTGCTCTACAGCTCTAGTGGCGAGCTGGAGTAGTCGCGGGAACCGCAGCCTTGACGGCGGGACTGTGTCCCGCCGTCACGTCATCGGCGAATAGCTGCTGACGATCATCGGCGGCTGCGGTCGTTGCCATGGCGCGACTCTCCCCTGGCCATGGGGCGTGCCTGCCCTTGGTGCACTGTGTTGCGCTCTCGGTACCCATGCGCTGGGTGAGCCTGTCGACAAACCGCGGCATTGACCATTGGTGCCACTCCTCCGCCGGCATGGGTGACGCGTCGCGGAATGCCACCCACCGGGCCATGGCCAGCGTCGCCAGTTCGGTGACCAACCAAGGATGCTGCGGCCAGCAGGCGGGCACCTGCTCGGCCGGCCGCCAGCCGTACGTGTGATTGACCCACAGGGCGACGTCATCGAGCCACAGCCAGTACTCCTGACGGACCTGTGGCGGCAGCTCGGCCGGGTCCCACGGGCGCGGTAGATCGACGACCTTGCAGCTGAAAGCGTCGTCGGCGCCGATTTCCGCCTGCTCCTGTTCCTCCGGGTCGGGCGATTTCGCCTGATCCAGCAGAAGCATGATGTACCGGACATCCTTCGGTGGTTCGGGAAAGCGGCCCAAGATGCGTTCGGTCATTCGCTTGTCCTGACTATTCCGCGTGCGCGGGATTCCGCGACGGCGCCCTGGGTCTGGGCCAGCAATGAGGCCGGGGTCGACGGGGGCGTGTTCTGTGGTGTGCTCCGGATGCCGGCGGCGGAGGCCAGCAGCTCCTTACCTGCAGATCCGCGCACCAGCAGGCGGAACCTGCTGATCGCGGGACGGCAACGGCCCGCCAGCACAATCGCGTGATTCTGTGGCAGCGTCAGCAGATCGTGCGGCTCGATCACGGCCTTATCCTCACGGGTGAGCTGCATAGACTGACGCGACCCGCGCATGCCCAGGTCATGCTGAGTCGAGGCGCGCGAGACTTCGACGGTGCCGATCAGGTCCGACAGTTCCTTGTTATAGCGGGAGTCTTTCGACCCGCCGAAAATGCACCATACGTTCGTGGTGGCGCTCAGGGCACGCGCGACGTTCTCCCCGTAGCGGGTCGCTAGCTGCGCGTAGCCTTGCGCGGCATACAGCACGCACAGGCCGCGGCCGCGGCCATC
This sequence comes from Antricoccus suffuscus, assembly GCF_003003235.1. NCBI lineage: Bacteria > Bacillati > Actinomycetota > Actinomycetes > Geodermatophilales > Antricoccaceae > Antricoccus > Antricoccus suffuscus. The sequence continues at coordinate 44,137 of NZ_PVUE01000023.1, read as the reverse complement.
GGCCACCCGTTGCGGCAGCGTCGGGATGGGCGCGGTGTTCGGCAGCTCGTCGATAGCGGCAAGGAATGGCGGAGCCAAGCGACGGTACGCCGAGCGGTCGGCGGCGCTCTCGACACGGTCGAGAATGTCTTCGATTACCGCCGTCAAAAGCGGCGTGACACTTGAGTATTCGTCGTCCTTACCGATGACGAGGATCGGCACGGCTGCGGCGATCGCGGCGTCCAGGTCGGTCGCCGCGCCGTGTTCTGTGGGCGTGCACCGTGCCACGACGTCGTGATGCTGAAACACCGACAATGCCTGCCGCACGGTGGTCCAGGTATTACCCACGGTCCGGTCGTCGCCACCACGCGTCGAGCCGGCTAAAAGGTCCGCCCAGGTCCGCTCGGCATGCGGATGCTGGCGCAAGATTTCTTCCGCCTCGGTCGGTGCCCCGGTCGACCCTGTCGCGGACCACGACACCACATCCTCAATGGTGCGGCCGCTGAGCGCGGCAGCATGTAAAAGCCCGGCGATGACCGTCGATGCCTGCTGCATGTAGAACCGGGCAGCGTCATCGGCATGCCCGCCGCGGGTGACAGTCCCTGCGGCGAAGGCACGCGCCCGTCGTTCGGCAAGGTGCGAGTTGACGCAACCGGCGACCGGATCCCATACCAGCGGAGCGATACCTGCCGACTGGCCGAGCGGATCAAAGATGACCGGGGCCGCGGATGCATCATCAATCGTGGCCGCTGCCAGGTAGATATCGGCCAGCTTCGTCGTCGCGAACAGGCGTCCACCCGGCGCGGCGGCGAACGCGGGCAGCAGCATCGCCAGCGTCTTACCGCTGCCGGGTGGGCCCAGCACCATCGCCGCCTGATCCAGCGGCGCCCACAAGTCAACCCCGCGCGGGATCACCGCCCGGCCAAGGCTGTACGCCACCGGTCGAGGTGAGCGCTTGGGGCGGCTAGGTCGAGATGCGCCCTCCTCGACTGGCGCCGGACCGGCGGCCGGTGGCTCGAAAAGATCGGGCCGCAGCTCACGCGCTTTACTGGCGCGGCGACCTTTCCACAATGCCGCCGGGCCGTACGCCTTGGATAGTTCAGAGGTGGTCGCCATGCCCGGATAGGTGCGAAAGTACGAGACCAGCCATACCGCTGCGACGGTGAGTGCGGCGCCTAGCACCACGAACAGCAGCACCGCGATAATGGCCACCTGCGAGACGGATGCAGGCGACGGGTGCGGCGATGCGCCGGGGCCGGTGAACCACTCCCCCATCGGTCGGCCGGTGATCGCGCGACCGATCCACGTCACGCCGGCCGGAAACCGCCACCGGCCGGCGGATAGGCCCGAGGACAGCCACACCGCGACCGACGCCGACGCCCAGGCCGCCACCACCGCGGCGATCAGCACTCCGATGGCCGCGAGCTGACGCGTCCCGGGATCGGACGAACGGCGGCCCGACGACAACATGACGCGTCGCATCGGTGATCACACTCCCGCGAACAAGTCCGCGGACGGTACGTCCGCGAGTGAGTGGTAGTCGGCGACCATCGCCGCGTCAGAGTTGACCAGGTCCCATTCCGCGGACGGCTTGGGCACGAAATGGTCGATCATGTAGGGCTCGTTACGGATCTGCCACAGCGCGCAGCCTTGTTGCAGCTGCGGTAGAAACTGTGACTGCGCGTCGCTGAGGTCCAGCAGCCGCGCGGTCGCGTCGATCGCGTCCGCGCGTTGCCGGTACACGATCCGGGTCGAGCAGTCACCGAGTAGATCCATCGCGTAGCCGCGGGACTCCGCGCCACCGAGTTCAAGGTCGGTAATGCGGTGTGTGATCAACACTGTCGAGCCCCCGTTCTTGCGGGAAAGGCGCTGCCCGGCGTTGATTCGCCCGACCAGCGCGGGGAACCTCATCAGTCGCCACGCCTCGTCGTACACGATGAATCGGCGGGCGACGCGGTGCGCGGCCGCCAGCTCGATCGTGGACTGCGTGCATGCCATCACCAGGGCGATCGACGCGTCACTCGCCTGCACGCGCGAGAGGTCCACCACGGTCGGGGTTGCCACGTCGATCTGGTTATCCTCCCGCTCATCGTCGACCAGGCCGCCGAGGCTCCCTGCGGTGAGCCGGCGCAACGTGAGGTAGATATCGCGCAGTTCTTCTTTGAGCCGTTCGACGGGCATCCCGATCACGTCTGCCATGTGCTCGTCCGGGTCGCGCAGCTGGTCGACGAGCCTGCCGAGGCTCAACGGCTGCAGCCGGGCGATGGCGCCGCCGACCTCGTCCCACCTGCTTGCTGTGGTCAGCGCGGTCTCGATGGCTGTCGACTCAAACGGCGCCAGTTCGCGCTGGCCCGGAAGCAGCGTCCGGACCAGGCTCGCGATCAGTTCCTCCCAATGTGTGCGGACGGTCATCCACCACTGCTCGGGCGCGATGCCGTCCGGCTTTGCCGGCATTGCCAGGGCGTTGAGCCGTTCGAACATCCCCGGTCCCAACCGCAGGACCGTGCCGCCGACCTTCTCGGCGAGGGTGACCCATTCACCTTTCATGTCGGCGGGAACGGCGAAGCTGTGCCCGAATGCGAGGCTTCGTACCAGCAGGCTCATGCTGAGCGATGTTTTCCCGGAGCCGATAGCGCCGGTCTCAATGATTCCCGCGTCCTCCAGTAGTCCCGCGGCATACAGCTGCCACGGGTCGTAACAGAACCGCTGCCGGGAGAATCGGTCTCGGCCGATCAGCGGACCGAGCTGGGGCAGGCCGGCGCCGGCCAGCCATGGATACAGGCCGCATAAGGACCGAGTCGACTCGGTATGGGTGGGGATCCGCAGCGGCAGTGGCACCCGGCCGGCGTACCGGCCGCGGGGGCCAACGCCTGGACGTGGCAGCCACTTCGGCCAGCCAGAGGCTGGCGGCGGGTCAGCGGCCCGGTCCGGATGCAGCGTGCGCAGCAGCTCGACGCGGCGACTCGGCGAGGTAGCGTCGTTCGGGTCCAGCAGCGGTGAGTCGAGGACGGGTGCGTTCCCGGCGCGCCGGCTCATGACGGGATCCTCGCCAGTGGCAAGGCGCCACAGAACATGGCTTGGTCTTGCTCGACGTACCAGATCTGGCCCTCCAGGGATGCCTTGTTCATCGTGCTGGTGATGCTCGACCCGGCAGCGAGCAGTTTGCCTTCATCACTAGCCGTGCAGGTCACCAGACCGGTGACATTCCACGAGGAGTAACCGTCGACGAGCTCGACCTCACGGCGGTCAACGTCGGCTTCCTCTCGCTGGTCGCGGCGACGACGGCGACGTTTCGCCTTCTCATCCATCTGCCGTTTCGCGTCTTGGGTCGAGGCCTGCAAATCGATCGCGCGTTGCGCCTTACGCCCGGCCAGCGGCGTCAACGTCAGCGATACGGTGTGCCAACAGTTCGCCTCGAGTAGCAGCGGCTGCAGAAAACCTACCGGCACTCCCTCCTTCGCGCGGGGCCATTCGGTCACCCACCAGCTGCGGGTCAGGTAGCCGTCGTGTGCGTAGTAGGACATCGCGGCCTCAGCACGCATCGGGCCGCACATCTCCGGCGCGACACCCGAGGGCAGGCCGTCATCACCGCCGGCCTGGTCCCCGAGCCCGCCGCCGCGGCGGGCGATCATCGACGAGGAGTCCGGGTCAAACGCGCGCCGCACCACGGCGGCGACCCCACGTTCCGGGAGCCAGCCCAGCACACTCAAGCCCGCGTCGCGCAAATCAGTCGCGGCCTGGTTCATCCACTCCCACAGCAACGTGACGGCGCCATATTCGCGGCCACCGTTTGTTTTCACCTGGGAGCGGACCGCGCGGTTCGCTGAGGGGTCGATCCTGATCGCGATATAGCTCTCGTGCGTCCACCCGCCGCGAGTGTCGCGGTTCAGCGCCTCGGAGTAGATCTGGTCCGCGAACTCGTTCACCGAGTCCACCCGCCGCGTCCGCCAGGTCCGGTGCACCTCATCACCATCATCGGGCAGCACCACGGTCAGAAACTGGACCGCGACGATGGGCGAGTCTGGCTGAGCCATCCCATCGAGCCACCGCTGCAGCGCGCGGGCACGGGCCGCGCGCTCGTGCGTACTCAGCAAAGAAAACGTGTCGCCGGCGACCTGCAACACGCCGGTCACCGTGCCGTCCTGGCTATCGCGGGCAACGCCGACGCTTTCCCCGGCACCGACGTCGAACGATTCGAACGAGATGGTCGACAAAGACCCCGGCAACGCTGATCCGGGCAAGTCGCTCGCGCGTGCGTAGGCTGCTCGCGCGGGACCTCCGCGATACGTACGGGCACGGGCGAGCCGGAGCACTCCCTCCCCCACCAACGAGGGAATGTAGTCCGCGAACGGACGACCAAAGTGGCGCACGTACGCGCCCGCGGCAACAACGGTGGCCAGGACGAGCAGCCCCATCCGCACCGGACCGGGCACATCCTGAGTCGCGATCGTGATCAGCGCGACCGCGGCACCCATCAGCACGAGCTGAGGAACGCTCAACCCGAACACTAGGCCCGTGCTGCGGCGTTTCGCGAAAATCACGCGGAGTTCGGATCCTTCAGACTGTGACGTCGTCATGACCTACCACCTTCCGTTAGGGGGAGCTGGGCCGAGCGGCGGCTGCGGCGCCTGCTCGGCTGTTCCAGGCGCTGAGGAACCGCCCGACGGCAGCGGGGTGACCGGTGGTGTGGGCGGTCGCGCGGTCCGGGCCGCTGCGTCCCGTGGCGAGGATTGGTCCGGAACTTGCGGCGAGATCTGCGGATCGCCGCCCGAGTCCGACGCCACCGCGGAGGAGGCCCCCGGCGACGAGGAGGCTCGCGTTTGCTGGGCCTCGGACGACTCGGCTGCGCCCGTAGGGTTCGACGGCTCGTGAGCAGAATCCGCGCCGCCAACGTCCTGAGCTGGACTGGGCGGCTGCGCCGGTGACGAGCCGCGGGAGGCTGACGATGATCCGCCGCCCCTGAATCCTGCGGCAGCGACCGAGGCCGCAGAGGCGAGAGCGGGAGTCATAGATCCTTGGCCCCCGCCGTGGACGCCCCCCGCGCTGCTCACCGCGTCGCCTGCCGCTTTTGCCGCAGCCCCAACCAGTCGAGCTGCACCGCCAGCAGCACCGCCGGCCATCGCCGCCGCGCCGCCCCTCGCGGTGGCACCTTTCGCGCCCACTGAGGCGCCCGGCGCGTTTCGGGCAAACGTGCTCATGCCATACCCGCCCGCAGCGCCGGCCAGGCCCGAGCCAATCGCCGAGGAGCCGCGGCCGGTGAACGAGCCACCCAGCTGGCCGCTGCCTATCGCGCTACCGACCAGCGAGAACAACTTCACTAGCCCCGGCGGCAACACTGCGGCCATGATCAGTACGACGACGCCGCCGATGAAGTCAGACAGCCCGTCGCCATTGCCAATGAGGTTCATCGACACTGCGAACACCAGCACCGTCATCGGCTTCACCAGCAGGACCAGCCATAGGGCATTCAAGGCCCGCGGTGTCCATTTACGGGTGGCTTCCCACCCGGCCAGGCCCGCGGCCTGCAGGATGATCACGGTGATCGCGAGCAGTATCCATACGTTCCGGAAGAAGAACTGGACCCAGATGATGACTGCGGCGATGGTGCCGAAGACGGCGAAGATCGCCACCAACAACACGCCCGAGATCTGGCCGGCGCCGGTCAACTTCTCGATCATCATGTTCTTGAACTGAGTCATCACTGCGGCGGTCCCCTGGCCGCCGGCGATGAAATCCGAGATCGCGTCCGTCACTTCTATGAGCACGGCGACGGCGGTGAGCCCCAACGCGGCGAACACCGCGAACTTCAGCAGACCCACGAAGGAGATCAGGATGTCACCCAAGCGCAGCCGGATCGCTGACAGGATCACCGAGCCGAGGAACAGGATCATCACGAGGTAGAACGCGAGGGTGAGCAGCTGAGACCACAGCGGCGTCAGAGCCGAGTTGGTGAGGTCGGCCACCGAGAACGAGCTGGCCTCGGCGGCCTTCGGTATCAGTTCCAGGCTGGCCACGAACGCCTTCGCCGTCCAGTTCGCGATACAGGTGTCACCCTGGTCGGAGACACACTTGATGATGTCGGCGGCCACTTCGACGATCTTGTACGCCAGCCAGACGGCACCGGCGGCGACGTGATACCCGACGTCGACAATCGCCACCGGCACGGTGGTGATCAACGTGAGGACGGCGGTGAAGGCCTTCGCCATGCCGCCGATGAAGCCGCTCTGGTCATCCAGCGTTAGCGATGACGCCAACTGCCGGATGGTGTAGGCCGTGACGAGATTCCACGCCTTGCAGGTATCGATCGCGTCTTGGTTGCCGGCGCCGGGCTTGCTGCAGTCGAGGAAGGACGCATACCCACACAGCGAGACGCCCGCGCTGCCGTCGCCGTCGCACAGATTGGAGAAGTCGCTCTTGATCCCGAGTGTGCCAGCCCACGCATCCCAGCCCGCGTTCACCTCGTTGTTCGTCGGTGCCGGGTACGGGTCGGTCGCTTTCTTGACGCCACCGGGCCAGCTCGTCGCATGCTGTTCGATGTACTTCACCGACTGCGCATCGGGCTTGCTGATGAAGTCGAAGCCCATCATCGAGTCCGGGTTCGGCGTGCCGAATGTCGCTAGATCGCTGGCGCAGCCTGACTGTAGCGTCTCGGCAAACGGTTCCGGGCTCATCGGCACCGGAGAGACGACACCTGGCGGACCCTTGATTGGATCCTTGTATGGGTTGCGGTAATCGAACTGCGGTGGATCCTCCCCGGACTTCTTCATCGACCAGAACAACAAGCCCCCGGCGTGTGCCGCGAAATCGAGCAGATACTGCCCGGCCGCGAAGCCGCTCCCCTGCTCGCCGGTGATATCCGACGTGCACGGCTTATCGGCGTAGCTGGATGTGTTCTCCGCCGATCCCCACACGAACTTCTTCAAATAGTCCGGGAACTGGTCGGGATACGACGGATTCGCCGCATCGATCGCCTGCGGCGGCGGTGCTGCGTGCGCCACCACCGGGGCCCCCACCGTCAGCGCCACAATGAGCGCGGCGAGGACGAGGAGGCGACGGCGAGAGCGCATCTGGCTAGTCCTTCGCCGACAAGCCAATAAGTGGACCGATGACCGGCCTCAGGCCGTACTGGTCGACAAGGTCAAGCACGGAGTCGATTTGCTCCCACGTCGAGTCCAGGATCTTCCAGTCCTTGTTCTCCCACACGACGGAGTATGTAACCAACGCCGTGGTGAGTCCGGAGGATGCGTCGTCTGTCGCGCCGGAAATAACGCGCACCGTGCCTTTATCGGCGGTCATGTCACTCGAACCCACCCATGTCGGGAAGGTAAAGGAACCCGCGTTGTTCTTGCTGAACACCTTCCCCGGCTTTGCTTTGTCCGAGATCGTGACCGCCCGCGCGTCAGGATCACCGGCCATCTGCGGCGTGTACGTATTGAGGCGGACCCAGTTCACGGCGGCCGCTTCCGCGCCCGCCGCATCATGGGTATAACCCAGCGGAATATTGTTCTTCACGTACGACGGGCCGTGTGGCGTGCCGTCGATCCCGTATTTTTTGTTCTGCGCGGAAAGGTCATCGTTCGGGTTGTGACTATCTGCGGCCGAGGCTTTGGCCGAGCCGGGCCACAGATAGTGCCCGCCGACTACACCGGCCGCTGCCGCCAGAACCACGGCGGCGACGGTGATGATGCGGATCGTGCGGCGCCGGGAGCGTTCCAGTCCTGTAGTCATCGCGATGTCCTCACGCGGTGGCGAACCAGTCGTAACCCGACAGCACCGTCGTGCGAGACAGCGCCACCACAATGCCGATCACAAAGCCACCGACGACGCCTCCGACACCGAGTGCCTTGGCGTGGTGAAACCCGATCCGCGGGCCGGCCACCGCGATCACGATGCCCAAGATCACCGAGATCACCGCGATATAGAGCGCATACACCGCGAGGTTGTTCATGAGTTTTGCCAGGCCGGTGAGGCCGGGCGCATCCTTACCCTGCGTGGGATCTAGCGGTGGCACGATATCGTCCGCGATGACGGTCGAGTACAGCCGCTGAGCAATGAGAAGCATGGGGATCTCCTTCTATCGGGTGAGGGTGGCGCATGCGGCCACCACGCGACCAGCGGCGGTCACCTGGTGGTTTTTCGGAGTTAGTGCTGCCGCTGACGGCACCAATCCCGAGTCAAACGGGAACTTGACTCGGCCGGCGGTCTGGTCGGCCGCCGACGCGGCGGCCGACGCGACATCGGCACCGACTCGCGGCAGTAGGTGGGAGACGGTGAGGACTGCCAGTCGCGTCAGATCGTGATCCACACCCTCGGCGACCTGGCGCAGGTGGGCAGCGCACCGGCGTAGTTCGGCGGCATCGGCACGGCTTGCCCAGACAACTAGTGGCGCTACTTCGAGCGGGATCAGCCGTAAGTACTCGCCCACGGCCTCCGGCCCTGGCGGTAACTCGACGATCACCAGAGTGCGCGACGAGCGTGCAATTCCCTGCGCGACATGTCCGGCCACCCGCGGTCGCGGCACGACCCAGCCTGTCGCCGACCCGACGACCAGCGGCCCTTCGGTCTCGCGCGCCCACTGCTCGGCCTGCTGCTCCAGCCACGCGCCGGGCGGGTCGTGCTGCACAGCTGACCACGGGTGGACCGCTACCCCCAATCGGTCAGCGGCACCGGGCATATCTACGTCGTGCGCATCGACGATGGCTACCGACTGACCCGCATTCACCGCGGCCGCTGCAGCACTGGACGCAACGGTCGATGATCCGGCAGCGTGTGCGGACGAACCGATGATCACCAGCCTGGTCTGATCCCAGCCATCCGCGAGCCGGTCGGCAATCACGGCGTTACGTGCCTTGTCCGTGCCGGATCGTAGAAGGTCCCGTATCGGTGTTTTTCTACGATCCGGCGACGATTGATCAGCGACTACCGGCGACAGTGCGGCAGGAGATGACCGACGCAGATTCGCCGCGGACACGCGGCGTAGATCGACCGCTTTCGCGCCCCAGCGAGATCCGATAGAGCGATTGGCGGTCATTGCGCTCCCTCTCAGTCGGCGACGGGGATGTGCGTGGTCTATGCCTATCACGTGCAGGTGACAAGCACGTTCTGTACTCCACCTTACGGGAAACGCACCTAAAAATGCAATGTATTGCGCAACGCGTATTGAACTTATATTGTTCATAGGAGTCTTACTATCGCCGTGTATTGATCACGGCCTGACAGAATGGCGGCGTGCGCGTGCCGGTGAAAGGATTTCGACCCGCCGCAATGAGACGTGCCCGCAAGAAGCGCGGCTGGACGCAGGAGACACTCGCGGTACGCGCCGGCATCAACCGCGTCACGCTTGGAGAATACGAGAATGGTCGGCTTAGCCCCCAGCCGCGCCGGGTCGCCCAAATAGCGAAAGCGCTGGAGATGCCGGTGCGCAGTCTCATTGCCATCGACCACCGCGCGGCAAGCCTCGCGGACTACCGCGGGCGGTCAGGGCTATCGCAAACTGACGCCGCCGCACAGCTCGGCATCAGCAGCACCAAATGGGGAGCACTCGAACGGGGCGCACAAGCGCCGACGGACGAGGAATGGGCACGGATTGCGAACATCACCGGGGAGAACGAGCAACGCCTGCGTGCCGCGTGGAAACGCACGCGGCGGCGCATCCACGGCGTCTGATCATGGTCAAAATCCTCGCCGGCGCGGCCGCGATTCCTATCGCGATCGTCATCGCGATCGCGATCGTGTTCATGATCTTTTTCGCGGGCGATCCGCAGCAAACCCCCGCGGCCGCAACTAGCTGCACGCCCGCAGCCGGCGGCGGCCTTCGGCCGGGATCCGTGCCGAACGGCTGGGACGCTGACATCCTGGCCGCGGCCAGTAGCGCCGGCATCGACCCGGCGATACTCGCCGCGCAACTCGAAGCCGAGTCGGGCTGGGACGCTAACGCGACCTCTGGAGCAGGCGCACAAGGCCTGGCGCAATTCATGCCGGGGACGTGGCAGGCCTACGGGCAAGGTGACCCGTTCGACCCGCACGCTGCTATTGCCGCGCAAGGCGTCTACATGAAGACCCTCAAAGACAGCGTCGCGGCCATTGCGCAATCCACCGGCGCGGACGCCGTACACCTCGCGTTGGCTGCATATAACGCGGGTCCCGGCGCGGTCGAGAAATACCAAGGCGTCCCGCCGTACAACGAAACCCAGAAGTACGTCACGAAAATCGCAGACCTCGCCCAGTCGAAATTCCGCGCGGACTGCCAACCCGCCGGAGCAGCGCCAGCACCGCAACCGGACGGCGGAGCCTGGACGCACCCGCTACCAGGCAGTGTCCTGACATCCCCCTACGGGCCCCGATGGGGCGTTCTACACGCCGGGATCGACCTCTCCACGCCAGGACATGCCGGCACCGAAGTCGCTATCACCGCCATGACCATCACCTGGGCCGGATGCAAGAGCGACGGGTACGGATGCAGCGTTGTCGGTGTCGCAAACGACGGCAGCGGCTACATGTTCCGCTACGGACACATGGCCGAAGGCACCGTCGCGGTAGCGACTGGCCAGCAGGTCGGCGCGGGCACTGCCCTCGGCACCGAAGGTGCCACCGGCGACGTCACCGGCAGGCACCTGCACCTGGAGATTTACAACGCTGGCGTACCCCAGAATGGCTATGCCAGTAGCGGGTTCTCCACCGACCCGATTCCCATCCTGATCGCGCATGGAGTGAGCGTATGAGACGACGTACATCCATCCTGCTCGGCGTTATCGTCGCGGGGATCATCACTGTCGCCGGGTGCGCGTCCGCACCTGCAGACAACCACTCGACCACGCCAACGCAACCCGCCAAGAGCACAGGCGTGAGCGCGAAGGTGAGCGACGCTCTAGCCCTGGTCGACAGGAGTGATCCGGTGGACGTCGGGCGCGTCTTCTCTGAAATCTCTTGCACCTGGGATCCGGCGATCGACGCCACGGAGACGGCCGCGGTACTGCGCGGCGCTGACTTGATGACTCCCGAACTGGCCGCCCAGACCGTGGAACCCCTGAGATCGGCATCTCAAGCGATCTTCATCCAGGCCTCAGAGGTCGGGGCCATAAGCAGCGCGGCCGCGGTACAACGCGCCGACATCCACGACGGACCATCGGACACCAGTGACACCAAATACCTCGCCTACCAAGTCACCTGGACCTGGGCAACGCCCACTGGTTCAGACGTTGCCGTTGACGACCCCCGCACGCGCACGACCTACCTCATACTCGTCCGACAGCCCGACCAGACGTGGCTCGTCAGCTCCTACAACAGCGTCGACCAATGACATCCGCGAGGAGACGCTAACGGGCGGCCACAGAACGAAGACACTCGGCGCGCTACGGCGTGTCGAACCTATCGGTACCAGTACAACGGCGTAGCGTCGCGGTTATGTCGAACTCAAGCGGGGTGCAGGCAAAACGCGGCCTTCACCTGCGGCTCAGCGAGGACCAACTCGCCCAGATTCGCCAGGAGTCGAAGGCTGCTGGGATGACGATGCAGGCGTACATCGAAACGAAGGTCTTTGGCGACATTCGTCCACGCGGCCGTTACGGTCAACGGCCCTACCTCAAGGGCCAAGACGAGGAACTACCGATGACCGGCTAACACACGGACACAAGAGCCGAGGCCAGGTGTGACCACTCCCCTGCCTCGCAAGCCGTGGCTTTCGTCTTAGAAACGGCGAAAGCCACCCGGAGCTAAAATCTTGGCGGATTTTCCGGGCGGCTTGATCGCACATAAACCAATTCGTCTGCGTAGAGCGTACCTCAAAGCTCCGCAGTTTAGATAGCGACACCCATTTTCGGTTTCGGGTGTGTCGCGCTCATTTCCGGTCCCCTCCGCGCAGACGCCGCTACCCGCTACTCACGCGGGCGAGTTCTGCCGGAGTTTCTTCCATGACTGCTGTCCTACAGCAACCCCGTACCCAGACCATCAGCTCTGTCGACGATGCAGAAGCGGCCTACCGCGCGCTGGAACCCGTCGCCGACCCGACACGCCGCCACGGCGAGCCTTGGCACGGGCTCAGCGCGTGGGCCGCCGACGCGCTCGAGCGCGTCGCGCAGGACCCGCAGCTGCGCCGCGATGCGCGCGGCCGCGCCCGGATCTCCTACGCCCTCTACGCGCAGGTCATCGACGGGATCCTGCTGACCGCGCGCAGCAACGGCGCCCTCCGGGTCGGGATTGACGTCATCCAGGCCTACGCCGGCACCAGCCGCGACGCGGTCAAAGAGGCCCTCCGCGTCCTCACCGCCGGTGGGCTCGCGCGCAGGGCCTTCCGTGGCCGACCCAAGACGATGGATGAGCACGAAGTGATCCAGGCAGCCGGTAAAAAAACCTTCCGGTGGGTCTCGATCTGGGTCCTCACCCACCCCGCCGAGAACGAGCCAGCGACTGTGGATAACCAGTCCAGTCCGCCCCCCTCCGGAGGACGGGACTTCTGGAAAAATTCTTACGTAACACTTAACTCAACTACCTGGATGAAGTGCGCTACGCGCAAGGAGGAAGGCGCTTCGCGCCAGCAACCGCCCAAGAACCCCAAAAATCGGCGGGCCAGGCGTAGTTACACACCCGCCGTCAACGCCCTGTACGCGCGACTGCGCGCCGGAAACAGCCTCTTCCAGGTCTCGACTCCTGGGAGGCTTAAATCGGCGCTCAGCCGCTTCGCGGCCGCCGGATGTACTCCAGCCGACATCCTCCGCGGCCTCAATATCGCCAAGGCCCGCCTCGGCTGGACCACGCCAGACGGCCGCGTGCGGTATGCCGACCGATGGCTCTGCAAACTCCTCAAAGAACTCGACCCGCACGAGCTCCGCAGCCGCGACGACCTAGACCAGCACGCTCGCGATGACCACTGGATCGCGCAGCACATCGACGGCGACTCCCCCACCTGCCCCCACGGCAAACCCGCCGGATCGCAGATCCTCCCCAGCGGCAGGACGTACTGCTGGCAATGCGACAACAAGTTTTAGAACGACTGGAGATTCGTTCTGGACAGGTCGCTCATCGGCGAGTCGTATGTAGCGATTGCCCAGGGAATCGCTTGCATTAATGCACTTGCTAACGCAAGTACTAATGCGCCATCTAGGGCTAGCGCGACCTGATGTAGTAATGCCAGCCATAACGCATGGCACCACGTGCGGTCATAGTGGCGAGCCATAGGAGTGGAGGCAGCGGGCGCGTTGGGTCGAGCACTAGTAGTGCGCATTTGGCGTGTCGTTACCGCGCAGATGTATTGCGGCGCGGCACTATGAGCTTTATGGCATTGCATGACGAACTGTTTCGCGTGGTCACCGTGGCAAACGGCAAGGGCGGAGTGGGCAAGTCCACCGTCGCGGCTAACGTCGCCGGCCTCGCTGCCTCTGCTCAGTGGCGTGTCCTGCTCGTCGACTTCGATCCGCAGGCTAATGCCGGACATATCCTCGGTTACCGATGGCGAGGTGAATCTGATGAAGGACAGCACCTTGTCGACGCGATCATGGGACGGCATTCGTTGTCCCCGCCGCTAATCGAGGTCCGGCCAAACCTAGACGTGATCCCGGGCGGGGAAGCGCTCGACTCGCTCGAGGACCTAATTAGCGGCCAAATCAAGCGCGGACAAGACGTGCAGCAGCGTTTCGCTCAGGCTCTCGCGCCGATTGCTCGGAATTACGACCTCATCGTCATCGACACGCCACCAACCCGCCCGCTTTTGCTGCGGCTTGCGTTGAGCGCGACCCGTTGGATCGTTGTCCCGACTCGGCCCGGGCGCACCAGCATCGAGGGGCTGCGGGCGTTGTCCAACGAGATCACCGCGGTCCGCAACACCCATCCAGACCTCGAACTGCTCGGCGCGCTGCTGTACGACGTAGAGACGGGTGCGACGGCAATTCGACGTAACGCCATCGAGGACATCACCGCCGTCCTTGGGGGAGCGGCCCCCGTGTTCGGACACGTCATCAGACACGCTCTCGCGCCAGTATGTGAGTCGGAGGAGAAAGGTCTGCTCATCCACGAGATCGCCGAACGAGTCAACAACGCAGAGCCGTACTGGAAAGCGCTTCAGGAAGGTCGACGCCCAGAACGCATCGCAGGATCAGCGCCGGCCCTTGCTGAGGACTTCGTCCTGCTGACCCAAGAAATCCTCACCACGATCGCCAAGCGGGAAACCGAGACGCAGGTGACCGCATGAACGCCGAACGTCCGCCCTTAGCAGCCGCGCCTGGCCTCGCCAAAGGAGTCGTGCTGCCGCCGCCTCCGGCTCGTCCGGCTGCGCAGCGGCCGCAGCCACCTACTGAGCCCGCCGAGCCGGTACCCAACGAAACACCGACCCGGGAACCGACGGTTACGGAGGATCCGGCTCCCAGTAATTCGGCGTCCCGACAGCGTCCGGGCCGCCCGCGACCCGTGGGCTCGGCTACTACCAAGGCCGAAGGTGCGATGCAAGCGATCACGCTCTCGCTGCCAGCTGATCTGGTCGTCGTCCTCAAGGCCCGCGCCCGCGAAGATCGTGCCACTCAGCCGGAGACGCTGATGGACGCCCTGAGTGCCACTCGGGAGCGGCTCGCTGACCTGGTTGCCGAGGCGCACGCGCCGACAGTCTCGGACGGGCTGTTCCTGCGTAGACAACCCCGCACGAGCTCTGAGCCGATGGCGACGCTGTCCATGCGGCTGTTGTCTGGGAACGTCGAGGCGATCGATCGGCTTGTCGCGTCGTCTGGTGCTCCGTCTCGATCAGCGCTCTGTGCTGCGGCCCTACGCGCATACCTCGCCGTTTCCTAATGGACGGAGCGCGGCGAGACACTCACTGCCGTCATCATGCCGTCATTCTGAACGGCGTGAACACCCACACCAGCACATACTCGATCGGTACGAGACGCCGCCCGGGTCGCCGGAGGGCTGTTCGCCGTCCCGCAAGCCACGTCATCAGCACAAAGCAAAGTCAGACAAGCATCCGAATCACCGACAGCCAAACGGCAGCGATCGCAGCACTACGCAAGACAATCGGGCTCGACAGGGGGGAAGTCTTCGCAGCAGCGTTACGGCTCAAACTTCGCTAGCCCACTGAGCCTTTCGCGAGCAAACCGCGCATGGCGCGACAGAAGGACAACGCGCAAATGCGTAGTCGCCGCCGTCATCGTGCTGGCAGGTCGCGCTCCGCACGCGTCCGTACGGTACGAGGTGAGGTCACCGGCGGCGCCCACAGAGCGTAACGAAATAGCCCCGGCTGATAGATGTATCGCGACCCCTTGCGGCCAGAACGAACGCGCCAGCACGCATCACGAAATGAGAGACGGCGTACGATATGACAAACGACACGCATAACACATCGCATTAGGCGGACATTAAAAGGACAAATCATGACAGGCGTTGCAGGCGGAACCCGATCGCGGGACCGGTCTCGATACGACAAAGCCCATGCCCAGGCCACCCGACTCGACTTCAGCGACGTCGCGCAGTTTCTCTCCGAAAGCCTGGGCGGGAAACTCACCGCGTTCATCGCCGGAGTCGACGCCAAGACGGTTCACCGCTGGACCTCTGGCGACGGCCAGAGGCCACGCGACGCGCACGAACAACGCCTCCGCGCCGCCTTCCAGATATTCCAACTACTGCAGGCCATGGAATCACCACATACCGTGCGCGCCTGGTTCATGGGCATGAACCCGCAACTCGATGACGCCTCGCCCGCCGAGGCCCTCGCAGACGACCGCCACCGTGACGCCATGGCCGCCGCACGCGCGTTCGTGCAAGGCGGATAACGGGAACTATCGAGAGTGTCGACACCCAGCTCCCCGGTCCTGCCCCTCGAGGCACACGCACCAGACCCACTGTTTCGAGTGGCACGCTCGGACCGACTCCTCGACTTCTCTTACATCGACGCCGCCGATGCCGCCATGGCCAGATCCGGCAACAGGTTCGACGTACCCGGTGGGGGAGTGCTCTACCTCGCCAGCACGCCTGCCGGCTGCTACGCAGAGACCCTCGCACGGTACCGGCCATCCGCACGGATCATCGAAGCTGTGCGCGATGAAGACCCCAGTTTCCTCGTCGCCGGCGCGGTCCCAGCCGATTGGCGGCACCGCCGACTGCTCGTCGAGGTCGACCTCCACGAGCCGCTGTCGTTCATCGATATCGAAGCAGCGGCCACGCACACCTTCCTCACCGGGCAGCTCGCCGCGGAACTGACGACGCTCGGGATCAACGAACTTGACGTAGCCGCGGTACGCGGACCCAACCGCCTGGTCACCAGGCTCGTCGCGGGCTGGGCATATACCGCCAGCGACGAGCAAGGCGACCCGCTGTACGCCGGTATCCGCTACGTCTCACGCTTAGGGAACCACGAATGCTGGGCCGTATTCGACGGCACGGGAGTCACGCAACGCCGCGCACGGACCATCGACCAGAACAATCCGGACCTCCTGCGCGTCGCGGCAGATTTTGGTCTACGCATCTTCTAACCGCTGGACGAGCGGCGATGCGCTCGTGCTCCTTTGCTGCTGCGCAGCCGCCCAAGCCCGCACCGCACTGCGGTCACCGCACACGACATCGAACACGATCGGCGCGGCTGTCTAATAGAGACTTCGCTGACCGCTCAGACTGCCTTCTGCACAAGGGAGTCTCGCCAGCTCGACGCGACCCTTCCCGCTCCCTGCGGTCGCTTACCCCTTGCGGGGCTGCCTACCACCGGCCGACCCTCCGCAAACCAGAACGCCCGGAAATCGTGCTCGGCGCGGTCAGTATTCCTGCTGCGCGCCAAGCCTTCGGCGGCGCGCAGCTGCCACAAGGAACCGCTTATTTCCTCACAAGTTTCCGTGCTAACAACGTCTGGTTTGCGCAGGGAACCCTCTCGGCTCGGTGGCGAAACGGCAGAAGCGGCAGGCCAAGGCTGCCGAGGCGTAAACGCCCCGCAAACACCACAACCAGGGAGGCACCCCATGAACAGCACCGCAACGCTCACCATCAGCCACACCCACCAGAGCGGAACTCTCGCCGAAGGCACCACGCGCGGCGACGGTACCGGCGACATCCTCAAGACGCACCGGTTCCGCTGGTCACGCAACCTCGGCGCCTGGTACCTGCCGCGCAGCCGCGACACATTCGCCAACCAGCACGCCATCACCGAGACGGCCGACGCGCTGCGCGACGCCGGGCACGAGGTGACCGTCAGCATCGACGACGAGCCGCGCGATATCGCCGCCGTCGAGGCCGACGGCGCGCAACGCAGCACCGACCGAGCGGACGCACTCGCCGACAAAGCCGACCGGCGGCACGCCGTAGCCGACGCGCACCGCGACCGGTCCGAGGCGTACCTCGCCCGGTTCGCTGGAGGGCAACCCATTTTGACCGGCCACCATAGCGAAAAAAGCGCGCGCAACGCGCAACGCAAAGGGCACGATGCGATGCGCCGCGCGATCGAGCACGACGAACAAGCCCGCCACACCGACGAACGCGCCCACGCCGCCGCGCAGCACAACGAACTGCGGTACAACCCCGTCACCGTCGCACACCGGATCGAACGGCTCGAAGCAGACGCGCGGAAAATCGACCGCGCCCTGAACGGGCACACCCGCACACTCTGGGCCGACCCGACCACCGGGCAGCGACAGGTCGAGACCACGCACCCCGCGGCCGGCGACCACCGAGACAGGCTCACCGCGCGGCTGGAGCACCTGCGCGACCAGATCGCCTACTGGCAAGGGATCCGCACCGCGCAAGTCGAGAACGGCCAGACAGCCGGCTACACCAAAAACGATGTACAGGCGGGGCAGTGGGTGCAGATCCGCCGCCAATGGCGCGAGGTCGTGCGCGCCAACCCGAAAACCGTATCGGTGACTAATGACGTGTACCCGACCGACGAAGCACGCCGGAAGTACCCGATGAAATACCCGTACGCAGAAATCAGCGGCATCACCGATACCGCACCAGCGACCTAGCCCGGCCGCGTTGCACGGGCGGCCACACCGCGGGCCGCCCGTGCACGCACGGCCTTACCCTCGCGAGCCCGCCTCCGGCCGCTCCAGTCCTACGACGGGCTTCGCTGATCGCTCAGGCAATCCATTCCTGCAAGGAGTCTCGCAGGCTCGACGCGAATGCATCCCGCTCCCTGCGGTCACTCACCCCTCTTGCTGATCGGGGGAAGGAGGGGAGCCGTGCAGGGACGCGAAACGTAGCCCGCTGGGGGCCCGACCGCGCAAGGCACGGTCGAGGATTCCCGACGCGCTTCGCTTATATCGCCGGGAATCCACTCCCTCTACGGCCATTTGCGCGCCCACCCTCAGCAGGCTCCACAACTGCATCTGCACACACCGTGCAAGAACGGCGCGCCGCGCCGACAAACGCAGTGGAGGCAACCATGCAAATCATCACCAACGTGACACTCAGCGCCGCCGGCGAACAGCCAGCGAACATCAGCAGCCACGACGGGCCCGACACCGGGCACGTCCAAGTCCAAGTCCACGGATGCTGGGTCACCGCACTCGACCTCGACGCCGTGATCTCCCACGCCTACGCGTGGAGCACCGCCCGCGCCGAAGCCGTCGGCTACCTCCCGCAGAAAGTCCATGTCGAACCGCTGCAGCTGCCCACCGCAGCGACGGTGATCGTGCGCCACGTCGGATACACCCAACCGCAGGTCTACCTCTCCGCGGACGACCGGCCGCACCTCGAAGTGATCGTCGGATCGCTCCGCGTACGCGCATACGACCTCCTCGCCGTGGAGACCTACTCGCAAGCCTGGGACCGTGCCGTCGCGATCGCCCGGACAATCTGGCGCGGTACGCCGCCACGGATCGACCCGGACGCGGTCACGAAAGTCCTGGCACAGCGCGGCCAACCGGCGATCGCCCGAGACGGACTGCCACCGAACCCCTAACTCGCCAACGCGGTCGGGGCCCGTACCACACGGTGCGGGCCCCTCCGGGCGTTATTCACACCCCGGGCCGCTGTCCACAACAACAGCCCTCAACGGATGCAGCGCACCGGTACGGCGAGGCACGATCACCAGAGCAACCGATCCAGCCCAGCCATTAGGGAGTTAGTCATGCATCGCACCCGCATCCGTCACATCCCCGCCGACCCAGCTCTGCCCGCCAGCGACGACACGCGCAGCCACGCCAGTCCGGGGTTCGCCGGCGGCTACTACTTCCAGACCATCCGCGACGATGCGGCGCTACCAGTCACCCAGCCCGGCGACCTGCTCTACACCGAACTCATCATCGACGACCAGCACGTCAAACAGTCCTGGTGGATCGCCGGCGAGGACTACCTACTACCGATCACCGACGACCAGCTCCTCGACCACCTCACCGCCGGCGTCGTCGAGGCCGCCGAGACCCTGCTATGTCCATAAAACGGGCTCGGCGCACGCGCCTCGCACTCACCAACCGGCCAGCATGCGCCCTCCGGGCGCAAAGCAACAAGGTCGCCCTGCGGGCGCGCTATCCACTCGTGGCCGCACGCGGGCACACCCTTGCTCCGAATCGCCAATTCTTTCACGGTGGATCGCTCCACCAAGGGGAAGTCCTACAGGCAAATCCACTCGGCGCTCCTGCGTCGCTTATTTCCTCGGGGATTTCTCCTGCGGACCGCTACGCGCCCTTGGCGCCGCTCACCACCGCAGAATTTGGCTTGATATCGGAGCAAGGACAGCACCGATCAGGTGACCACAAGGGGACACCCGGACATCACAATGTAGGGAGCAAGTCATGAGCACCACACTGACCGTCGAAGGCAACCTCGTCGCAGACCCCGAGCTGAAATTCACGCCGAACGGGCACGCCCTCGCCACGTTCGCCGTCGCGGTCAACAACCGCGAGAAGAAGGCAGGGGAGTGGGTCGATGCACCCGCGACCTACCACGACATCGAGGCTTGGAAAACCCTTGGCGAGAACATCGCGACCAGTCTCAGCAAAGGCAACGCGGTCATCGTCACCGGCGTGATCCGCACCCACACATGGGAAGACAAGACCACCGGCCAGCAGCGTAGCCGGAACACCATCACCGCGTACAACGTCGCTGCCAGCCTCAAGTACGCCACCGCGGCCGTGCACAAGGCCGAACGCAGAAGCGACAACGAGACCAGCGAACCGGCCCCACAGTCCTAACCGAAAGCTCAGGGGTAGGCCAGCCAATAGAGCGGCCTACCCCGGCCGGCTGCCGTGAGAATGTCGGCCGGATGCGACATGATCAACGACCAACGGCCGCACAAGCCAGAACGTCACAGACTTGGTGTCTCGCCCGCGCGAACTGCCTCCCGTAGCGGGCGAGGCGCCATCACCATGAGCCAACGCACAGGAAGAGGATCGAGGATGCGTACCGCCGACACAGACGCGACGTACTACCTCACCGCCGCCACGATGGCCTACCCCCGCGGCCGAGTACTCCGCCTCACCGCCGACGGAACCCTGGCGGTACATGACCAGCAGCAGTGGCGCGACCTCGGTCGCACCGCCGGCGTACCCGAGGAAGTACGCGCGATCAGCCGCGCAGAAGCGATACAGGTGACAGGGCAGCTGCCATGACCGCGCGGCGCACGGAAAAGCAACGGCTCGCGTACGCGTTCAACCGACTCGCCGACCTCGGCCTACTCATCGGCACCCTCAGCCTCGTCGTGCTCATCATCGCCTGGCAAAAGGACTGGCAACACGCATACAACTGGGTCTTCCCCGGCGTCATGGGCGGCACCATCGCCGTAGCGGCCCGTGTCGTCGCACGCCGCTACGCCAGCACCGACTAGCGGCCGCGAGGTTCACCGCTGTGTCCCGACTCCGAACGACTGCCGTCACCGTGGCGCTGTTGCTCACCGCCACGCTCACCAGCTGCGCCACCGCGGCGCACAACACGCCCCCGCCGCCGGTCATCACCTACACCGATCCGTACGTCATCGACGGCGACACCATCGACGCATACGATCCGGGAGGAAATGAGACCCGGATTCGTATCCTAGGCATCGACGCCGCGGAAGACTCGAAGTACGCCAGCGAATGCGGCGGTGCGGACGCGACCGCCGCCCTCACGCAACTGCTCACCGATCAGCCCGCACTCACCCTCATCACTGACGACACCCAACCAGAACGCGACAAGTACGGCCGCGTCCTCGGCTACCTCGAGCTGGCCGACGGCACCGACATCGGCCTGCGGATGATCGAACTCGGACTTGCCGAAGAACTCACCATCGGCCACCCGCACGCGCGGCAACACGACTACCAAGACGTCCAGCAGGCAGCCGCCGCAGCACCGGTCGGCGTGTGGGCCAACTGCTAGACCCTAGCATCGCACACGCGTTCGATACAGTGGCGTACGCTGATAATCATGGGTGCACAACGTCGCTATGCAACTGAGCCGACGGCGGATCTCGAGCGGGCTTCTGGAGGCCGAGCGGGGGACCTCGTCGCGGCCGCGGAACGCATCGCTGCCCAGCACACCACAAATCCAGTTGGCGGTGTGTACGCAGGGGATGGCAAATATATCGGCAAAGCCGACGATGAGGCCTGGGATCTGCCGGACGCGACCGGAATGCACCGGTACAAGAGGGGAGACCGCGCCGACGGCGCAGACACGCGACTACTCGTCACGCCCGACCAGGATCTCGACGCAATCACCGAGCTGGTGTACCTCGCGCGCGGGTTCGAGTCACCCGCCGCCAGGCAGCACCGCCGGGTCGCGGACGTGCTCTATGCCGCGATCGGCGCAGGCATGCTCGAAGTAGTCCCCACGCAGCAGGTCGAAGACACCGCCGCCCACTACCTCGCGACCATCGACCCCGGCTGGCTCACCGACCACGCCGCCGGACTTCGAACCTACCTCGGCCTCCCCGCCGGTAAATGGACCGACTCCGCCTGGAGAGCCGCGCTGCGCGGCAAAGATCGATGCCGCCAGCAGCAGGCTGAGCCCGCCCTACGAAACGAGCTCGGGAACTAGCCAGCGGCCTATTCGGCGGCAACGTTTATTCAGAGATGTTGTCAACCAAGGCAAATCCTGTCCGATTGAGAGCTTGGTCAAAATCGGTGTCCTGGTGGTTCGCAAGATTGTTCACGAGCCGTGCGAGTGCCACCTGATAGTGCGTGACCTCATACCGCTCCCGTGCGGCCGTACTCCCGACCGCTGTCTCGTTGTAGATAGGGTTCGGGAGCGGTAGATATGTGCGGCTGTCCATGACCGTGTAGAGGTCGCGATCGATCACAGAGCCGTTCCAGAATACGTCGATGAAATAGTAACTAACGGAGTCCACAAGGGGGAACTTGTCAATCCAGTCAGGCGTCATTTCTGGGTGGTTGTCGGCGTACATCGGCATACCCCAGGCAAGTGTCACTCCGACGTCCGGTTTGTATGCGGCGATATGGTCGTGTTCCTGGTGATGCAGTTCCCATGTCGAGTTGGGCCCTGTCATCTTTTCCCATTTCGTGCGGTATGAGGGCCCGGAGTCTGAGCCCCAGCAAGGAACGTAGTTCCAATCGCTCGGTCGGCTGCTCTGGATGATGTCGCGGACATCGGTGAACTTCACAGACTTATCCCCCTTGTTGAGGCTGGCACACGCAGTACTCATCAGGTTATCGAACCGGAACCCTCCGCAACAATGCACGGATCCGGACCCGAGTCGTCCTGCTTGAACTTGGCACCGCCCCGGTCTACGCCAGGTGGACCGCCCGGGCCAGGGAGCGCCTCGCCATCTTAGAAGGGCGGCTCGTTGATTGAGGTAACCCAAGGGTCAGTTAGCTTCGGCAATGCGCTGACTGGCAGCGGCAGGTTCGTGACGACGTACAGGTTCAGGATGTCGTCTCGATCGATGAACATGATCTGGCTGCGTTTTGCGTCATCGAGAGCATTTCCGAGCCAATTCCGCGCGGCTTTAGTGATTTCTCCTCCCGCCACGATGAAGGCGTGGTCGACCAGAACACGACGGTTTATCTCAGGGTCGAAGATTTCGTGTGCCAGCATCATGAGCGCTTGATTGTAAATCTCGGCCATATTGGCGTTACCGGCTTTGGTGACGCCGGAAGCGTCGAGCTTCCCCTTCTTGGCCTGGATGCCGAAGTACAGGAGGTGTTGGGTTGGCAGCATGTAGCGCATCCAGATGTCTTTGCCGTACTCCAAGGCCTTGTCCTTGTGTCCGGCCGCAGTGATTCGGTGAAACCCCAGCTGGCGGAACAGCGGGAGGAGCACCTCTTCGATGAGTTCGTCCTCGCTGCACTTGTCGAGGAAGCCGGCGAGATCGTTACGTCGCTGTACCTCGACAGTAGTAAGTGGTCGGTGCGGGTTGGGTTGCAGGACCGTGACCGTGTTCGTGCCGATATGGCGCAGATAGCAGTGCCGGTCGTCGCCGTAGAAGGCTTCGAAGCCTTCTCTTGCCAACACCTCGTTGAGGTGCCGGAGCGCGTTCGATCGATTCGGTCCTTCGTTCATAGCGTCACTGGGGCTCATCAGCTGATCGATGAGGCGACAGAATCCCTCAGGAGGGTGGCTCGGTCCGTCATGAGGTTCGTTCAGCATGCTTTCGAGAACATCGGCGACCCAGCGGTGTCGTGTCGAGCCGTCGTGCGCCCAGTCGGTGTCAAGCTCCTGGAAGAATTCAGTGATGTAACTGCTCGAGCGGTATGGAAAGTAACTCGGCTCAGCCTCAGCTGTTGGATCATGATTGCCGCAGATCAGATCGGCTAGTGCCTCGGAGTTGCGACGTCTGAACCTCACAGCGACCCCCGGCGGGCAGAAGGCCGACTGGGCAGCCGAAGCCTTTCGTTGGCCTTGACCTCCAAATCCACTTCCACCCAACTGGGTGTGCGTTGGCTGTTCGATGAGGCGCTGCGCGCAATTGGCCCTAGCATCCCAGAATCATCGCATCCAGTCGGTCGCGACTGTAGCTGTCGGGGCGGGAAGTTTGCCCAGTCGAATACCCGGTCGACCGTCCGTAAAGGGATCCCTGACCGGTACACCTTCACGCCCGATGTGGGACTTATGACTGGATCGGTCCAATAGCGCCGCACAACCACTGCCATTCAGCGGATCCAGCCAGAGTTGGACCCGCCATTTACCGCTGACCGTGCAGTACCGAAAACCCGTACCGCAATTAATCCCGATGAAGGGGTCTTATCCGGTACGGTTAGTTCGAGATGATTCCTATCACGAGAGGATCGGGCGCATGGGCGCAGCCACAAGTGAGACCGCGGAATCGTTACGCGCATGGGGGAGCGGAAGCTACGCACTCGAGGCCGCGGTCGAGTTGGTGATCCGGGCCGCCGGCGGTCGTTACGCAGATCCCGGCCAACCGTGGGTTACCGAGGCACACCAACGGCGCGGCGGTGACCGGTACGTGCTGGACGTCGGTGCAATCACTGACCAGACCATCGGGGGCCTGTCCGGGGGAGAGCAGCGGGTCCTTCGGATCGTGGCAAGTCTGGCCGGCGGTGTGCCGGTACGCCTCGATGAGGTATCCGGTCTTGATCGCGGGACGCTGGATCTTGTCTTGGCCGCGATCGCGCACGCCGGCGGTAGTCATGAGCAGTCCGATGCCGCTATCGATCCGGTCAGCGGTAAGTTCGCGATCCTGAGGCTCGACAGCCTGCATCCGTGGCCGGCAGAGTAGATCATGCTGATTGGCTACGCCCGATGCTCGACCGACGAGCAAGACCTGACGGCTCAACGCGCACAGCTCGCACAGCTCGGCGTCGACGAGCGGCACGTGTACGTCGATCACGGGCTCACCGGGAGCAACCGCGACCGGCCCGGTCTACGCGAAGCACTAGCCGCGGTCCGCGACGGTGACACGCTGGTGGTCAGCAAGCTCGACCGGCTCGCCCGGTCGGTGCGCGATGCCCGCGACATCGTGGACGAGCTAACGAGCAGGGGAGTGCGGCTCAGTATCGGCGGATCCGTCCACGACCCTCAGGACCCGGTCGGACGGTTGTTGTTGAATGTGTTGAGTATGGTCGCAGAGTTTGAACGGGACCTGATCCGGCAACGGACTCGCGAGGGCATGGCGATCGCGCGCGCGAAAGGCCGGTTACGCGGGCGCGCACCGAAGTTGTCCGCGAAACAAGAGGCGCATCTGGTGAAGCTGCACGCCGCCGGAGAACATACCGCCAGCGAGTTGGCTGAACTGTTCGGTATCGGACGGACCACGGTGTACCGGGCTATAGAGCGCTCGCGGTCCACGGCGTAAGTACTGCTGTTGCAACATAGATAGGCCTAGCCTCTATCTATGTCGACCGAGATCTGGATCTCCACAGCGAAAAACCCAGATAAGAGGGAGTTGGAGCCCGAATGGCATTACGCGGGCAGATTAGAAGTGAGCAGAGAGACCGACCTATGGAAAGTGGTCCAGGGGTATTTGGGCTTCCGTGCTGTGTCGAGTCTCCGGTCGGTCGATTTCTACGCCGATCTGGATGTAGACAGCCCTGGATATCAGAAGCTGCTTGAAGCCGAGCCAGGTCTGGGGACTACTCATCTGCTCACCAATTCGGAATACCGGTTCTGGCTGGCTCTGAAGTGGTCTGGACCGCCAAGTCGGATCTTTTTCGCCGCGCAGCGTGCTCTTCTCGAACCACCCCAGACACGACATCGGCCGGAACCTCACCCGGGCCGATTGAAAAGGCCGCTGATCGTTGGCATGCGTCTGGCAACCAACGATGGCCGTCTTTTCGACTTCTCGTAAGCGGGTTCAATTCAAGACCGGGCCTACCAGTCTTGGATGTCCGTGCGATTCGGCCATTGTGATGGGGATTCGCCGCGTGGAATGCAGCGTGGGCGCCGTCGTCGCAGATGACGTTTTCCGCGTGGCTCCTGTCCAGCCGACGTCGCTTATCAAGCATCAGACGCACGATCCCGCGTAAACACCCTGGTGGCGCCAATTCCTCAGCCAGCGACGCCGGGGAGAGACGTGCAGGGAGACTTGTTGTCGTAGCGCCGACATAAGATCTCAGCGTGCCGGAAAGTAATGCCGAGAACGGCGATGTGTACAAGGTTTATCGCAAGTCCACTAGTGAGCCTGCCAGGGTTGGCAACGTGGTTCGACCGATGGGCTGCGTTGCGTCTAGACCGTCCGATCCAACTGTTTGGACAGCGATAGCGAGGTCATCCACGGACGGGCGTCCGCATCAGGGCGACCTGTTCAGCGCACTACAGCCCGAGATCGGTTTGAACAAGGAGGGCTACTGGTCGCTCCGGTGGATCCACAGCGTGTACAAAGCAAAGACGGGCGGGAAGGCCTGTGCTTATCTTGGCACGCTCACCGAGTCCGAGAAGTCACAGCTTCTGATGCTGTACCGGGATCGACTGAAGTGATCTCGGGCAGTAACGTAGAACTTCTGCCTAAATGAAGAGGAGCCTCCGTGACGACCATCGAACCGCCACATTCTCTTCGCGTCGACGCTGCGGCTTTATGGCGTCGAGGCACGGGAGAGACGGACATCAGACGAGGTGACCTCTGGGTTCTTTCGTGGGACGGCTCGCCGTGTGGCCACGTCATGGTGGCAGCGAACAAGTCCGACTACATCATCGGCTGGCCGGTAACTCTGGCGGAGGAGCCCTCGTACGCCCCAGGCCTTGTCGTGCGCGTTACGCCGCTTGCCGTCCCCGTGGTCCTGTGGCCGAGTCGCGAAACCGGCCTCGGAAAGCACTTGTTGGATCGGTGTCTCGGCAATCTTCTTAGCGAACGCCAGGTTCTTCAAGTGGCTGCGGCAACGGACGCCGGCGAACTCCCCGGCCTTCCGTTCGCTCGCGGCAGTTCGTCAGACGAGGCGAACAGCGCTTCTGATCGCACTATGACCGAGCACTGGGCCGAACTGTGCTTCAACGATCCGCGGTCGGACACCGGGGAGGTCGTGCTAGACGAGAACAAGATCCGCGCCGCCGGAATCGATGCGCAGACTGTGGGCCGCGCGCTTGGACTGGACGTTGTTGCAACGCGAAATATCTGGTCGGGTACGAAGCCTATTAGTGCACCAGACCTCTCCCGGTTGGCCAGAGCCGTCGGCGTTCCCGAAGTTGACCTGACCGGCGTGGACCCCGCCTCTGAATATTTGTCTGAATTGGCGCGGCCTGTATTCAAATCAGATGTCGTAGATCTCGGCAGGAAGAGGCGCGAACGAGAGGGCACAACTCGGGTAAGGGTATCCCGCGAGGCACTAAGACTAGCTGCGCGAGATGACAGTCGATCCCGACGTCCCGAAAAGTTACGGGACGCGATCGCGCGTCTTCAAGACTCTGGACAGAGTGATGCCTGACTGGGCCCGGCTCGCGGCAGGAGGGCCGGTTACAGAAGTAGCGCGCGCACTGATCGAGACATGCCCCTACCTTGATCTCGGAGTACTGCAGACGGATCCCCGGGCCGGCGTAAATGCAATCGCTGAAATTACTGTCGTCGAGAGGGAACGTCTCCCAGCAGCTTCGTGCGGTGGCGGCTACTACGACGGTGACCTGGGGATCATCTACATCCACCCTGCAGGGAACCGGCGAGACAACTTTACGATCCTGCACGAGCTTGCACACCACATGCAGCAGACGCATCCCGAGTGGGGTTACGTCTTGCTCGACCTGAGTAAAGACGCCCGTCGCAAAATGGAGGAGAATGTCTGCAACGCAATCGCCGCACGGATACTCCTCACGGACCTCCAACCCGCGGACGAGACCAACGTCGACGTCTCTCCCGCGGCCGTGATGGCCGACCTACACGAGAGGTCAGCCGCCTCCCCGTCAGCCGTTCTACAACACATCGCGACAATCATGGAGCACCGCAGTAAGTGGATACTTGCTGTCTCTGGACTCGATGGCACAGTAATGCACTCACGCGCGACGTACGGCGAGAACTATCCGCCGGCGCGGGGGAGAGCGCAGCCAGGATTTGCCGCGTTAGCGGAAGAAGCGCGGACCGGACTCGTTCGGCGACGCTTCACCGAAGGAGTGCACTACGACAAGAATCTAAGACTCCAAGATATGTACGCGCACGCCGCGCTGGATAGCACAGGGCGCTGCGTGTTCATCGCACTCACGCCAGTTGCCAGATTCGGCTACGGGAAACTTGAGGCAGCGACGTACCTCTGTGGCAACCCTGGCTGCGAACGCGACGAATACGCGCTGGATCGCGAACCGATACTCTGCGACGTGTGCGGGGAACCCAAATGCCCGTCATGTAGGCAATGTGAGTGCCCCAACCAGAGGCGTAGCGATGTCTGCGGGAAATGTTCCCTGACGATTTCTCCGTACGAGAAGCAGACCGATACGCATGAGTGCCGTAGGTGAGCTGGGCATCGAGGTGACGGGTTCAGCGCAGTGGAATTCATCCAAGACACTGATGGAGATCAGACAGGGAAGGGCACCTGCCCGACGCGACCAGAGTCGATCGGTACAAAAGGGGAGAGCGCGCCGAGTGCGCGGACACGCGTCTACTCGTCACACCCGACCAGGATCTCGACGCGATTACCGAGCCGGTGTACCTCGCCTGCGGGTATGAGTCACCGGCCGCATGGCGGCATCGCCGGGTCGCGCACGTGCTCTATGCCGCGATCGGCGCCGGCATGCTCGAAGCCGTCCCCACCGCGCAGGTCGAGGAGACCGCCGGCCCTCCGGTAAGTGGACCAGCGCCGCCTGGGATGCAACGATTCGAGGTCGAGGGGCAAGCCGGAGATTCAGCCGATAGCGAGTACGACTTCTACAATTTCGAAGGACGCGGGTTCGACGACGGCGTGGGGCCAGATCTCAATGGGCTACCTTCCGAATCACGACGGTCCACTCGGCAGGCTGTGCCCGCGCTTGATCAGCCCGCGTCCCCTCCTCTCATTCCTTACAGGTCTGCCGGGATGGTCGTGTACTTCTCCCCGTGACGGTCGTAAAGCTTCTTGATCGAGTCGGTGTCCGCCGGCGACTCGTAGACAGCGCGCCGGATCTTCGGGTCCTTCAGGTCGAGTCGGTAGAGCGTGTTGTCCTTCTCGAGACCGACCGCGACGATGCGATCGAACTTCTCTCCGTGCTCGTCGGCGTACTCGGTCAGCGCCTTCAGCTTCGGCGCGGAGTCGCCCAGGTGCGCGCCGTGCGGGTCGACGATCGTGGGCAGAAGATTCCCGTTTTTGTTGTGGAAGAAGGCGAAGTCCGGCTGGACCGACTTCCATACCTCCCCCGACCTGTGGGCGATCCGCAGCGAGTTCTTTCCGGCGGACGGGTTCCGGTACCAGCCTGCGAGGGTTCCGGCGCTATGTTCCTGGGTGATCGTGGCCCGCTCCCAGCGGTTCTTGGCCATCTTCGGCTCAAGCGGGTAGTGACCCTCGGTCGTGGAGAGCAGGTGCTTCTTCTCCGTCGGCAGCCAGTTGCCGTCGGTGTCGACCGAGTCGACCTGCTCGTCGGTCTTGATCTCGATGGTGACCTGCTCCGGCTCGCGGGCCATGTCCTGGATTGCCTCGTAGGTTGGTCTGCGCGAATCGGGCAGGCTCGCGATGGCCTTCGCGTTGGTCGTCAGCCAATAACGAGTGAGCGAGTCGGCGGCATCCTCGACGGGTTTCTGCACGTCGGAGTCGATGAACGCCAGAGCAGCGACCCGGGCACGGACCGCGGTGATGTCGATCGTTGCCAGATCGTTGAAGCTGTCAGCTTCAACGATGGCGGCTTGCATGTTCTTCGTCAGGTAGCGGTTGACCACAGACGCAGTGATGAGCCGGCGCAGGTGCCGCAGGGCATCGTCGACCGTGGCCGCATCGGCGGCGCGCGTGGCAGTGGAGGCTGTTGCCTCGTCCTCTCCGCGCTCAACCAGGATCCGCCTGATGTCGGCCGTCATGATTTTCTTCGCCTGGTCCTCGACCGCATCCACGTGGTCTTCGGTGATGGCGTCGAGCACGTCGAACATCGCGTCGTGCGCGATCTTATCGGCGTACGGCACTAGTTCGTCCTGGGCGAGGGCCTGGGCAGCCTTGAGGATGCGCTTGATCGGTCGCGGAGCGGCAGCGGGCTTCGCGAACGATGGCAGGCCCTCGATCAGCTGGTACACCTCGGTGGGTACATCCGGGTTCCGGGTCAGTGTGACCGGCTGGAGCATCACCTTCGCCACGGATGCGCCGCGTTCGCCCGAGCGGGGTTCCCGCATTCCCATGAGCTCTTCGGCGACGATCTTGGCCGTCTGCTTGTCGAAATATGGTAGGTAGCACGAGGCGATGTTGAGTTGTTCGACGCTGGTCTGTTGGGCGAGTGGTGTGCGCACTATGCGTCCGAGCAGCTGGGTGACGTAGGTGTCGTCCTTCGCCGGGCGCAGCGACACCAGGACCTCGGCCCTCGGGCAGTCCCACCCGGTGGAGACCGCGTCCTTGGCCAGCAGTACACGGATCCGGTGGTCGTGCTGGACGTCCTGCGGAGCGACCTTCGGGATCTCGTAGGCACCGATCTCGATGGTGGCCCGGTCGCCGAGTACGTGGGCGACGCTGCCGGCTGGCATGTCTGGCCGGTGTTTACGGATGGTCTCCAGGACGAGATGGATGAGCTCGTCCTCATCCTTGCGTCCTTTCTCGGTGTCCTTCTCGCCGGCCTGCTTGTTCGGGATCTGCGCCACTAGGAGCGGCACCACCGGGTCGATGTCCTGCTGTTGGCAGTACTCATCCGATTGGTCGCACACGTCAACGAAGTCCAGGGCGGCGTCGCGGACCATGGTCGTCGAGAAGTCACCGGGCTCGTCGGGGATGTCGAGGGTGAGCGCGTTCTTGAGCAGGCCCGACTCGTGTTCCGGCTTCTGCCAAGAGGTTTCACTAACCGGGACTACGCGAGTATCTTGATCCACTGTGGGGGCACCAGCCCAACACTCTGAGCAGCGGGTAGGGAACCTATGACCTGCGCCGGGTACGCCACCATGGGCTCATCGAACGTGTCCCGCACAGTCACCGCTACCGAGTCACCGACGAGGGGCATAGCAGGCGCTGTTCCTCTCCCGCACCCATCACTGTCTGCTCACGGACGGTGACGTAGAAATCAGTGAACCATACCCACCAGCTCACGAAAACTCCGCGCCGCCAGCAACGCCTACGACCGCGCCATCAACGACCTGCTCAACCGCGCCGGACTCGCAACATGACTCAAACTTGACTCACCCTCAACGACAGACACGACCCAAGAAATCTAGCTGCCCGTCCCTCCAGCACAGACCAGTGTGTGCCCCGATACAAAGTTGGCGTCCGCTGAGCAAAGGAATCGGATCGCCGCAGCTGCCTCATCAGCGGTCCCGGCGCGCGCCAGGGCATTGCTGCTCGCTCCTCTAGCGAAGCTCTGATCGTCGAGCGGCGCGACCTCCAGCTTGGAGGGGGCGGCGCGGTCCTCTTCGCTTTCGCCGCCGGTTAAGCGGGTTTCTATCAAACCGAATGCGATCGCGTTGATGTTGATGGCGTACCGACCCCACTCTTTGGCTGCTCCCAGTGTCATACCGATCACGCCGGCCTTCGCCGTCGCGTAGTGAATGGACCCAGGAGTGCCATAGATCCCGGCTACAGAGGAGACGTTGACTATCTTGCGCTGGAGCATCTCGCCGCGATCTCGTTCCTCACGGTGCGCCGCGATGAAGGACGCGCCGACCGTCTGCAGCATCCGGAAACTGGCATCGACGTGGATCGCAAGCATCCGACTCCAACGCGATGGGGTGACGTCACGGATCGGGACACGCTCGACCCACCCGGCGTTGTTGACCAGAATATCCAAACGTCCGAATTCGTCCGTTGCTACTTGCACGACCCGAGTGGGCAGGTCAGTCGCCGTGATGTCTCCTGGAACCGGGACCGCGACACCACCTGCCGCGCCGATGGCGTCGGCGGTGGACTGGCACTCGGCCTCGTCCAAGTCGTTCACGACGACACGAGCACCTTCCCTGGCTAGTCGCAGTGCGGTTGCGCGGCCGATGCCGCGCCCGGCGCCGGTGACGATAGCGACTCTGTCTTGGAACTCTGTCATGAAGCAGCCCTTCTGAATGCGGCCGCGAGGGCCAGTGCGAGGACGAGGGAGATACCTGTGAACACGTTTTGGACCCACGCCGCGAGTCCGAGGAGGCTTAGCCCCGAGACACCGCATGCGAGGAAGAGGAGGCCGACGACAGTCCCTGCTACGTTGAAGTGACCAGGACGGAAACAGGTCGCGCCGAGAAATACGGCGGTGATGGCGGAAATGACCAGGGAGAACCCACCCGAGGTCGGGTTCGCGGCCGCTTCGACCGAGACTTGCAGAACGCCGGCGACGGCCGCCAGGAGCGCCGACAGTACGAACGTCGAGATCACCAGCGTCCGAACCCGCAGCCCTAACAGGCCCGCTGCCCGCCGGTTCGCGCCGATTGCGGCGAGCCTGCGTCCGTACACGGTATGCTCAAGGACGATCCACGCAGCAATCGCGAGAACAGCGACGAAGATCGTCAGGACCGGCACGCCGCCGAGCCGTTGCTGTGACAGGTCTGTCAGCCACGGTGCGATACTGCGGTTCAGCGCCAGGCCGCCGGTGTACTGGTCGATGAACCCGCCCAGGATGGTGGCCATTCCGAGCGTGCCGATGAACGAATTGACTTCGAACCGGGCGGTGAGGAGGCCGGTGACCGTGCCGATACACATCGCTATCAACAAAGCTGCCACGATGGCCAGCACAGACGAAACACCGGCGCCCATCAGCCCCGCAATGACGACGGCACTGCCGGTTGTGACGATACCGACTGTCAGGTCGAACTCACCCACGATCAGCGGCACGGTCAGCGCGAGCGCCGCGGTGAATGGCACTGTCTGCAACAACAAGATCGCGTGCAGATTCGCTGAGGTCATGAACGTGTCGGGTCGCATGATGGAGAACGTCACGACTTCGATCACGAGGAACAGCGCGAGCCAGTACCGGGACAGGATCGTCAGCACGACACCGCGCGTACCCCGCCGCGCCGTAGGCGCGGAGGCCTCGTCGAGGTCCGTTCCGGGAACCACTCCATCGGGGTGGATGACCTCGGCCGGTGCGGATAGGTCCGCGGAAGATGCCGAAGGGTCCTGTAGAGGTCTCATGAATGCACGTCCAAAGCTCCGTAAACGGCATGTCCGATAGCGCTGGCCGAGATGGCCTCGCCGCTGATGGGCTCGCTGAGGACGCCCTGATGGAGCACCTGGATGCGGTCGCACAGCTCGCACAGTTCATCGAGATCGGACGTGACGCACACGGCGGCGGAACCGGCATTCGTTGCCTCACGCACTATGCCGTGCAGGGCGTTGCGGGCTCCGATGTCGACGCCGACGGTCGGTTCGTCCAGCAGGATCAGGCGCGGCGATCGCGACAACCAGCGCGCCATCAGGACCTTCTGCTGGTTGCCGCCAGACAAGGTGAGGATGTCGTCACTCACGCTGCCGACTTTGACCCCGAACTGGCGGACCTTGTTTTTCGCGCGCGACCGCAACCGCCCCGCGATGTCGATCCGTAGCGGCGATTGCACCGCGAGTGATCCCGCCTCCAGGTTCTCCGCGATATTCAGTCCGGGGAACAATCCGTCGTCAGCTCGGTTCTCCGGAATCAGTACGACGCCGGCTCGGAGTGCAGGATGCCCGGGCCAGGTCTCGATCGCGTTGCCGTCGAGCTCGATGACACCCGAATCGGGTCGCAGAGCGCCAGCCAAGTACTTGAGCAGACGGGTACGGCCGGAACCGAGCAAGCCCGCGATCCCGACGATTTCGCCGGGATAGACGGTGAACGACACGTCCCGGAGGGACCCGCCGCTCAGATGACGCACCTGGAGTCTCGGCTCCGCTGTTTTGGGCGCGCGCACCGGGCTCGTGTCGTCGTTCCCGAGAGGTGCAGTCTTTTCCTGTACTTCGAGCGCGGTCGGCGCGATGTACGTGACGAGGTCTCGATGGGTGAGTCCTTCTCGTGACCGCGTCACGACGTGATCACCATCGCGAAGAACCGTGATGGAGTCAGCGACAGTGAGAATCTCATCGAGGCGGTGCGTCACGATGATGACAGTGTTGCCCTGTTCGGTCGTGCGTCGTACCCAGGTCAGCAGTCGGTCGACTTCGGCCTCCGGTAATGCCGAGGTCGGTTCGTCCAGGATCAGGGTCCGGCCGTGACCGGTCATTTCGTTGTCGCCGCTGGTTGCGTCTTCGGCCGATAACGCCCGGGCGATGGTAATCATGGCGCGGACGGCGGGGCCGAGCGTTGACATGATGTCGCTTGGGCGCGCGGAGATCTTCCATCGCTCGAGGACATCGGCGGTACGCCGATGGACCTGCCGCCAAGAGATGGTCTTCGCCCTGTTCGTGGGGTACCGGGCGGTCATGGCGATGTTCTCGGCGACTGAAAGTTCCAGGAACAGTCCGAGGTCTTGATGTACGAAACGCAGCCCGGATTCCCGTGCCCATTGCGGGCTGGGGTCGGTGAGCTGGTGTTCGACGCCTCCGACCGTCACCGTCCCGGTGTCCGCGGTTTCGACGCCGGCGAGTATCCGGATGAGACTGGATTTCCCGGAACCGTTACCTCCGCACAGGGCATGCACGCGGCCCGACGGGACATCGAACGATACGTTGCTCAGGGCACGGGTGGTCCCGAAGGTTTTCGAGACCGCCCGGAATTCCAGCGCGGGGTGTTGCGTGCGGATCATGAGACGCCCCACGCCTTCGGGAAAGCGGCCTGGTAGTCGGTATTGATCACGTAGGGGCCGCTAGCGGGCAGGTTGCGATCCTTGTCCACCAATGTCGAAACCGGGTCGATCTGAATCGTGGGGGCGCCCGCCATGAGGCGGGCGGTGGTGTCGGCGACGAGCCAGGCACTGAGTGCGGTGTCGTTAGCCATAACACCCTCGATAGTGCCGTTCTTGATCATCTCGATGTCCGCCTCGGTACCACCGGAAGCGATGATAGGCAGCTTGATCGTGGATGTCCGCATCGCGTTGGTGACGTACGGCAGCTGGGAGTCCTGGAGAGCGACCAAGAGGTTGGCCTCCGGATGCTGCAGGACGATGCTGTTCAGCTTGGCCGCCGCTGAGCCATTCGCCAGGTCGGCACCGAGCGCGGGGGCCTCAGCTGCGATGGTGCAATCTGGGCAAACCTTGGCAAGTTCCTTCTTGAACTCCTCGAGTTCGACGACGACCACCTGGAAGTCGGGTTCGGTGGCGACGACGATCTTGCCCTTACCTTTGCTTTGCGCCGCGGCGTAGTCAGCAAGTGCGGTCCCGCTGGCGCCGAACTGTTTGCCGGGGGATCCGCCGAGGTCCGCGGACGTGAAGAGCGACTCGCCACCACCCTGGCTGGGGTCGGGGCAGTCGAAGCCTGCAACTGACACGACCTGGATACCGGCCTGCTTGGCCTTCTGCAAGGAGGTTTTGACACTGGAGCAGTCGATGGCGACCAGAACGATTGCGGCTGCGTGTGCGACGATCGCCTGGTTTATGCCGGCGGAGTAAGTCGCGGGAGTGAGCTTCCCGTCGAACATGGTGACGTTCCACTTGAGGTGGTCCTCCATGATCGACTTGATGTCGCCGGCGAGGCCGGCACATCCGACGGCCTCAAGGCTGCAGGAGACGATCCAGACGTTCTTTCCCGCCTCGGTCTTGACCGGTGAAAGGTCGGGGAGTTTCTGCTCGTTGCTGGCAAGGTCCTTGAGTGACGGTCCGTTGGACGTATCAACGCCCGTAGAGGACCCAGCGGAGTTGGAGGTACTACTGCAGCCGGTGAGGACTGCTAACGCGAGGGTGGCGACGACTGCCGCGATTCGGGTTTTGGTATGACCCAGCATGATGGGCTCTTTCTGTGAGCGTGACGGTAGGTGCGCGGTGGAACCGGATCGGTCCGCCCGCGGACGCCAGGTGTTCAATGCGCTGCCGGAATGCCGATCTGAACGGTGTCGATACGTGCGTCCCGCGTGTTGACGGTGAGGTTGGGGTCGGCGCTGGACGCGAGGCAGACGAACAGAGTGTGGCCGTCGCTCCCGCCGATTTCGCAGGCGTACGCGGGCAGGTCGCACTCGACGGTGTCGGTGATAGCGCCGGTGGCATCCACGCGGTGCACCTTGGAACCCATAGGGTCCGAGAGCCAGATCCCGCCCTGTTCATCCATCCGTGAGATTCCGTCGGGACCGAAGCCGAGATCGATGATGCGGCGGTCGCTGAGTACTCCGTCGATCAGCTTGTACTCCGACAACCGCAGGCCGAACGTCTCGGCGACCACATACCTCGTCTGGTCGACGCTGATGGCGGCCCCGTTCGGGAAGCGCAATCCACTGGCGGCAACCGTTGCCTGGCCGTTCTCGACGAGGAACACGTCCGCTTCGTCGAGGGGGGCCTCGGCGAGGATGGCGATTCCGTGCTCTTCCACCTTCGGGACGTTTTCAGCCATCCAAGCATGGACGTCCACTCCGAATTCACCGACATAGCAGCGGTCGTTAGCGTCCATGACGAGGTCGTTGATTTCGTGCTCGGAGTCACCGATGTCGCTCATGTCGCAGTAGGTGGACAGTTCCCCGTCGTGGTACCTCATGATCTTGCGGTTTTGGGTGGCCGCTACTGCGAGGGACCCGTCCTGGAACCAGCCCATGCCGCCGGGCCGCCCGGGTACTGTGATCTCCTCGGTAGAGCCGTCCTCGCTCACCACGACGACAAGGTCGCGATGCATATCGACCATCCACAGCTTGCCGTCGTGCCATCGCGGACACTCCAGAAAGGCGAATCCACCGACGAGGGTCTTCATGGGTTGGGTCATCGTTTTACTCCTGAGGTGGCTTGATTGCGGTCGCCGCCGTCCCGGGCCGCGGCGAGGGCACTGCGGCGGACTTTTCCGGCGTCGTTACGGATGGGCTGGTCGACGAACTCGTAGTCGCGGGGGCACTTGTACCGGTTGAGGCGTTCGCGCATAAACGCGTCAAGGTCTTCAGCGGTGAGGTCCGGCGTTGCGGGTTGCACGATCGCGTACACCCGCTGGCCGAGGTCGTCGTCGCGGAGGCCGACCACAGCGCAGTCCAAAACTTCGGAGTGGGCGCTGAGGACACCCTCGACCTCCGCCGGGTACACGTTCGCGCCGCCGGAGATGATGAGGTCGGCGCGCCGGTCGGCGAGGTACAGATAGCCGTCCTCGTCCATGGACCCGAGGTCGCCGACGCTGTGCCAGCCGCCCCCGACCTCGGGGTCGGGTTCGCCGATATAGAAGAAGGTTCGGGGTGCGCCCACGGGCCGGCGCATGTAGATGGTGCCGACCTGTCCCGGTGGACACTTCTTTCCCTCATCGTCACGGATCTCGAACTCGCCGATCGTCGCGCGTCCGACGGTGCCGGGACGTTCGAGCCATTCCTGACCGGAGACCAGAGTCTGGGCTGACTGCTCCGTGGCGGTGTAGTTCTCGTACACCCGGTCCGGGCCGAGCCATTCGATGAAGTTGCGCTTCAGCTCCGGCGGCATCGGCGCCGCGTTGTGATGGAGCCCAACAAGGCTCGATAGGTCGTATTTGTTGCGGACTTCCGCGGGCAGCCGCCAGATTCGGCTCATCATCGTGGGAACCAGAAGCGTGAACTCGACCCGGTGGCGCTCGATCAGGCGCAGGGTGAGTTCGGCATCGAACCGCCGCTCGAGGACGACGTGGTTGCGCAGGCTCAACCCGGTCAGGATGAGCGTCAGGGCGGTGTTGTGGTACAGCGGGCCGGCCGACAGCATGCACCCGTCCGTCGGGATACCGAGCTTGTGCCCCGGCGTCTCCGCTCCGTCGTCCATCAACGCCGGGGAACCGGCCATGATCAGTTTGGGCCGGCCGGTGCTCCCGCCGGACGTGGGGGCCTTGAACGACGGCGAGATGACTTCGCGAAGATCGTCAGTGGAAACGCCGGTCAGGTCGACGTGCAGGCCCACGGTCGGAATGTCGTCCGGGTAGGCACCGTCCTCGGCGATGACGAGTCGCGGTTTCGCGAGCTCCAGGAGGGGCCGCAACTCATTCTCGGGCATGTTCGCTGAGATGGGGTTGGGGGTCGCACCGAGCTTCACGATCGCGAGGATCGCGCACACTGCCTCGTACGACGTGGGCAGGGAGACGGTGACGATATCGCCGTAGCGGACGCCCTTTTCGGCGTAGACGCGGGCGAACTGGTTGGACGTGCGATGCAACTCGGTCCAGCTGATCGAGGGTTCGTCGCCGACGGTGATTGCCGGTGCGTCCGGTGTTTCCCTCGCGCTACGGGCCCAGCTGGAGACCATACTGTACAGGGCCATACCTTGATACCTCCGTGTGTTACCTGGTGTCGTGGTGTCGTGGGGACGGGACAAAACTTCCGAAGTTGGGTTGGCGTTTCTCGCGGAAGGCCCTTAGCCCTTCCTCGAAGTCCGGGCCTTGGATGCATTCGAGCTGGGCCTGGTCTTCGATGGCCAGTGCCTCATCCAGCTCCGTGACTGCCAGCGACGTGGTGAGGATTTCTTTGGTCTTGCGCAGTGCCAAGGGCGCTACGGCGAGCATCTCCTCAGCGAGTGCGCGGGCGGCGTCGTCGAGCTCGTCGTCGGGTACGACCTCGGAGACCAGACCGACTTTCAAGGCATGGTCGGCATCGATGAACCGGCCGGTCAGCATGAGCTCGCTGGCGATCGTGAGTCCGACGATGCGGGGGAGGAAGTACGAGACACCCATTTCGGCACCGGATACGCCGAGCCGTACGAACGCGTCGTTCATGCGTGCGGACTCGCCGGCGATCCGTACGTCGGAGGCAAGGGCGAAGGCGAATCCGCCGCCGCAGGCTGGTCCGTGTACCGCGCTGATGATGGGTTGGGGACAGGCGCGCATTGCCTTGATGACGTCCGGGAGATGAACGTTCGCCCCAGAATCCTGAGGCTGATCCTGAAGCTCGACGATGTCCAGCCCTGCGCAGAACCCGCGGCCGTTTCCGCGCAAGATGACCACGCGGACGGTGGTATCGCTGGCAAGGTCCTGGAAGGCCGTGAGCAATTCGCGACGCATATTGGGCGTGATGGCATTGAGTCGGTGTGGGCGGTTGAACCGTATCCACATCACCGCTCCGCGGCGTTCGATTTCAAGGTCGGCGGCGGTCATTTCGCGCCGCGCTCGTTCGTGGCGCCCGGGCGCATGAACGAGGGATCGATGAGCGATCCATGCACCGCCAGGTTGTGTGTATGCGCGAGCTGATGCATAGCGAACGCGGTCGACATGGCAGTCACGCGTCCTTGGGCGTCCTGGGCGGTGTTGACTGCTTCCTTGGCGAGTTTGAGGGCGAAGAGTGGCTTCTGCGCGATGTTCTCAGCGAGGGCGAGGACGGTCGACTCGAGCTGATCGACCGCGACGACCTGGTTGACCATCCCCAGCGTGAGCGCTTGAGCGGCGGTGACCGGTTGCGCGGTGAACAGCATCTCCTTGGCCTTGCGGACGCCGACTTCGTAGGCGTGCTGGAAGAACTCCGCACCGGGCACGCCCATGCGCACGGTGTTGTCGATGAACTCGGCATCCTCGGAGGCCACGATGAGGTCGCACGGCCACGCCAGCATCAATCCGCCGGCGATCGTCTTGCCCTGTACCTGGGCGATCGTGGGCTTCGGAATATTGCGCCAGCGCTCGGAGAAGCCGATGTATATCTCCTTTTCGCGGGCCATCTGCCGTTCCGCGCCCTCGCACCCGAATCCGCACCAGGTACCCACGGTTCGGTACTGATCCATCGCCTGGTCCTCGGGCGACTCGCGTAAGTCGTGTCCTGCGGAGAAGTGTGGTCCGTCGGCGGCGAGCACGATGACGGAGATCTCGTCGTCTTGGGCGGCACGGTCGAACGCGTCGTTCAGTTCGTGCAGGAGGCGGGTGTCCTGGGCGTTCCGCGCGTCTGGTCGCGCGAGCGTCACTCGCGCCACCTTGGACCTGGGGACGTCGTAGCGAATCGAGCCGGCAGCGCGTTGAGCCAAGGTTTCGTCCTCTCTGACGAGCGCCCCGAAGAAGGGCATGCGCGGTTTTGGTGCTACCTCGTATCTTTAGTTATGCATCCAATTGGTGCACCGTATCGATTATGCAGGAGCATGCGATGCCTGCAATAGAGGCAAAGTAGCGGATTTACGATCAAACGTCTTTGCGAGTTAGAACTTTCTGAAACTATAGTCGAGATTCACTCCGCGTCAAGGGGTCGCGCTGGCTTGCTGGCAGTTCCGCATGTATGGTCGGCTTTCGGCTCACAGAAGGGGATCGCAGTCACGTCGATAGGAATGCCGAGCAAGGCGCGTGTAAACGGCAACTGTTTAGTCGCGCATCAGTTCCCGTCGTGTACCCAAAGGGTGGCGGCAGTAATTGGGTCCGTACTGCCAGTCGCTGCCGCCACGCCGACAAGAGGTTGAGAGCGAGGGCGGTCGTCGCGATCGTCTACCCTTAAACCTTGCGCCAAAACACCAAACCGATAGGACGGCATGGCTCCAACGCATTCACCTGGTGCCGGTGATCGTCGCATCGCATTTGTTGAGGCAGCTGTCCCGGTTTTCAATAGATTCGGGTTCCGGCGTGCCAGTTTGACTGACCTGACGGCCGGGGCGCAAACCACTGGCACATCGGTCTACCGGCACTTTGCGAGCAAGGAAGATCTTCTCGCCGAAGTGGTGCGGTACGGCACCGCAAGTGTCCGCGAACTTGTGGAGGCAACTCTCGCCGGTACTCAATCCCCCGATGCCAAACTCCGGAAATTTCAGGTCGGTCTCGCTTCCCTGTCGGTGGAGAAACGGGCGTACGGCGCGGTTATCCACCGCGAGATCCGCAACCTCGACGATCCAGTCGCTAAGGACCTTCGCGGTGACTGGCATGCCATTGTCGGCGTTCTAGCCGAACTTCTCGCCGAGTTGCGCCCCGAATGGTCGATCTGGGACGCCGAGCTCATGGCGCGAGTCCAGTTCGCTATCGCTGCGAGCCCCTCGTATACCCGCAAGCTACGAGTGCCCGCCACCAAACAGCGGAAAATCACGCTGAGGGCCCTCCAAGCGGCAACGTCGTCGGACTGTCTCGTTCCCCAGCAGAGGAGGCCTGCACCCGCCGTCCGCGACGTCGCCGCATTCCGGGAGCACGCGACGACTCGGGCCGCCATTCTGAGCTGTGCGACCCGGCTCTTCGGCGAATGCGGCTTCCACAACACCGGGCTTGAGGATATTGCCGAAGCAGCGGGCGTCACTGTTCCGACCGTCTATGCATACTTCAAGGACAAGGCGGCACTCCTCATCGCCGGCCAACTCCCAGGCACTGGTTGGCTCCAGGCGAGCATCACCAATGCTTTGTCAGCGGACACGAGCTCTCGCGAGCGGCTCCTGATGGCGGTGCGGTCGTACGCGGAATTCGGTGTACGGAACACCAGCCTCGTTGCCGTGCTCTCCCACGAGCTCCAAGACATCCCTGACGAAGAAACCGGGCGCTTCGGCCAAAAGTCGTACATCGGCGACCTCGCTGGGTTACTCCGCGCCGACCGTCCGGGGATTGACGCCTCCCACGCTTCGGCGCTCGTTCGCGCGGCACTCGGCGTCGTTAACGAAATCACCAGAACCCGCCGGTACCTGGGGCGCCCGACGCTCATCGACGAACTCGCCGGTCTTAGCGCCCGCGTCATCGGGTCGTGACGGATCAGCCGATCAACGGGCAGCGACGTCGAATCTGATCTCCCTGATCATCGCCCCGCGTGGTCGCGACCGGGCGTCGCAACCCGGGTTCGGTCCAGCGCTTCTGCGGAAGCGCTTCGACATGTGCCGATGAAATTGGTTACCTAGTCCGCGGGCCACGTCGGACACTTCGGAAAATCAAGACAGCCGCTGTAACCGACCCGAGTGCCCCGGCATAGTGCACTCGTCCGCTTGCATCCACTCTGGCCGGAGTTTCCCGGTAGTACGGCTGCGGTCAGTGTTTGCACTGCTCAGAAGTAGA
Source organism: Antricoccus suffuscus (assembly GCF_003003235.1). NCBI lineage: Bacteria > Bacillati > Actinomycetota > Actinomycetes > Geodermatophilales > Antricoccaceae > Antricoccus > Antricoccus suffuscus. Next base: position 2,354 of record NZ_PVUE01000023.1, on the reverse strand, counting down.
TTATGGCCTGGTCGAGTGTATTGCCTAACTACTGTTGTGGGCTTTCAGCGGTGGGTGCGTAGGGGTCGATGCCGACGAGCCGAGCCAGCCGCTGCTGATCGGGGGTCATGTCGGTGAGCATGCGCGGGGGCGGCCCTTGGCGGCGTCATGGAACAGCAGCACGGTCTCTTCACTGCCGGCCAGAGTGGCCAGCGGCTCACGCACCGAGAGGCGCAGTCCGGCGTGGTCGGCTTCGCGGTGCACCAGGCGGGCGATGATCACGCGAGGACGCAGTAGAAGACGTGGACGCGGATTTTGGAGTCGGTCCAGTGGTGCATCGGCCCGAAGGCGACGACGTGGGGTCTTCTATCTGCCGGAAGGAGGATTCGACCTCGTTCTGGGAGCGGTAGGGGCGACGACCTTGGCGCTGGACCAGTCCTCGCGGTTAGTGAACAGGATCCGTTTACTGTCTGTGATCAACTATTTGTAGGTCGTTTCGGCGGGGTTTTCCTGCCGGTTTAGTGGCCGGTTTCCTGCCGAGTGAGCGCTAAGAATCCGGCCAGTCTCGCAGCGTTCGTCTGGTGGACGGTCGCGAGTGTTGATGTAACTCCCTTCCCGATCCTCCTGGCGCGAATGGCGTCGGCTAGTGGTCGGCATAGGTTCCTTCCCGTTGTTACCCGTGTCGTGGTTGTGACGGTCAAAGGGAGCCGGAAAGTAGATGACGATAGGTATGACTGTTCAAGAAGAGATCCGGCGTCTAGACGCCGAGGGAGTCCCCGGCCGTCAGATCGCCCGCACTCTGGGTGTGAGCCGTGACTCGGTCGCGAAATACGCTGAGCTGCAGTTAAGTCCATAGAGTTGGTGTACGACCGATCCGGTGATCGTGTCGATACAACACAGACGCGGTCACCGGGTGGATCCTTCGAGAGAACTGTCTAGATCCCACTCGAAAGGACCGCACCACGATGACCGCTACGCCTCACAGTATTGACCCGCAGGAGTTTCTGCACGAGCACCTCGCCCAAGCCAGCCCCGACCTACTACGTGAACTGATGCAGATGTTCATCAACACACTGCTCTGGGGGCAGGCCGACACGGTGTGCGGCGCCGACTACGGCACGCGCACCGAGGCGCGGACTAACCGCCGTAACGGGTACCGGCACCGCGACCTCGACACTCGTATGGGCACGCTGGATGTCGCGGTCCCGAAATTGCGGGAGGGCACGTTCTTCCCCGATTGGCTGCTGCAACGACGTAAACGCGCCGAAGCCGCCCTCACCAGCGTGGTCGCGACGTGTTACCTGCTGGGTGTGTCCACGCGCCGGATGGACAAGCTGGTGCAGACCCTCGGCATCACGGGCTTGTCCAAATCGCAGGTGTCGGTGATGGCGAAGGACCTCGACGAGCAGGTAGCGCAGTTCCGCACCCGGCCGCTTTCTGATGGGCCGTACTCGTTCATGGCCGCGGACGCGTTGATGATGAAGGTGCGTGAGGGCGGCCGCGTGGTGAAGGTCGCGGTCATGGTGGCGACCGGCGTGAACGGCGACGGGTACCGCGAAGTGCTAGGCGTGCAGGCCAGTTCATCGGAATCCGGGTCCGGCTGGCTGGGCTTCTTCCGGGACCTCCTCGCCCGTGGCCTCACGGGTGTGGCGATGGTGACTAGTGACGCGCACGCCGGCCTCATCGACGCGATCGGCGCGACACTGCCGAACGCGTCGTGGCAACGGTGCCGTACGCATTACGCGAAGAACCTCTCCGACGCGACTGCGAAGACCTCGTGGGGATGGGTCAAAGCGTTGCTGCACAGCGTGTATGACCAGCCCGATGCCGACGCGGTGCGGGCCCAGTTCGACCGCGTCATCGACGCGCTGAGCGAGAAACTGCCCGCGGTGGCCGAGCACCTCGAGGCAGCCCGCGAGGACGTGCTGGCGTTCACGGCGTTCCCGAAGGTCGTGTGGAAGCAGGTCTGGTCGAACAACCCCAATGAGCGGCTGAACCGGGAGATCCGCCGGCGTACTGATGTGGTCGGGATCTTTCCCAACCGGGACGCGGTCATCCGGCTGGTCGGTGCCGTGCTGGCCGAGCAGCACGACGAATGGGCCGAGCAACGACGCTACCTCGGCATCGATGCCCTCGCGCAAGCACAAGCCGTCCTCACGCGCCGGACCGCAGCACTATCAAAGGAGGAGACGATCGAACCCGCGACCACAGGAGAACTGACCGCCTAAACCACAACAGAAGGATTCATCTCTTTCGTACACCAATCAACGGGACTTGACCACCGCTAGCAGTGCTACTCGGCAACGGTGGAGGCATACGTACTCGGGCCTCAGGTACGTCCCGCGGCTCAGTGATCACGAGTGTTGGGCAGTATT